>JAZRLU010000034.1:0-11008 GCA_045647045.1 Eubacteriales bacterium | reverse complement strand
ACCGAGCGTACATACAATCTCCTTGTTGAGGATTGCAGTATAACAGGTCATACGACCTATTATCAGGATAAGCCCGCAACCGAGTCTACCGGCGGCGTAAAGCTCAACCCGGTCGCTGCAGGCTCTTACGATCTTGCAATAGAGCGCAGCATAAACGTTTATTTCCGCAATACTCATCAATTTGCTCCCACGGGACTCGGCGATTCAAGATATTGGGGTATTATGACCAGTAACTGGACCAAGGATATGACATTTGAGGGCTGCAGCATCAACCGCTTTGATGCGCACCGCAGCTTCTGGGGCGCAAGGCTGATCGATACCGAGATCGGTCACACTATCAATCTTGTGGGTGGCGGCGAGCTTTATATGGAGAACGTAACGAAACTTGTCGGTGACGTCTTCATTCAGACAAGAGGTGACTACGGCGGAACCTTCCGCGGTAACGTAACGCTTGTTGACTGTACGCTTGACGGCACGGCCACGTACCGCTCCAACACGGGCGGCTCGTATAATCCGTCAAAGAAGGTTGGCACGGGCTATATTCTTAAGATCGGTTATAGCGGCAACGGTAAAAACGGATATTGGGATTGGTTCTTCGGATTTGAATCCTATATGCCGACAAATATAACGATAAAGAACTTTAAATCCGATTGCACCGGCACGGTTTACGTTTATAACAAGCTCGCCGATGCGGTATTTACCGCGGGTAAGTATCCGCTTCATCTTGCAGAGAGTATAACGTTTGTGGATATGGCTCCGCTTGCCGTATGTCCGGACGTCGCATCCCTTCAGGAAATGAGCAAAATTAAGGTATATACAAAAACCTCGGATAATGATTCCGAGTAAGAGGGTGATTATTATGAAAAAAATAAGTTTGTTAGCACTGATAGTTATGCTTGTGCTTTCGCTTACGGTGTGCCTTGCATCCTGTAACGGAAGCAACACGCCGGATAACGGTGGCGGAACTACCGATACCCCCGATACGCCTGACGATACGCCGGACGATACTCCGGACGTACCGACGGACGGTATTGATTGGGACAATACCGGTCTTGATGGACTTGCGCTTATTTATAACGGTAAGGCAAGATTCCGCGTTGTATACACCACCGAGGGTGGTGCAAAGGCAGTAAGGATCGCAAACGAGTTTGTAGGCGATCTTCGCAAGCTCGGCGTTGACGTTGCGGATGCTGTTTCCGATAAGAGCGCAGAGGACGTAAGCGATTGCGAGATCATCATAGGCTCCGGAGTGCGCCACAGAGGCGATGAGCTTGGAATAAGCGATAAGGATCTCGGTAAGAACGGCTTTTGCGTTAAGACCGTAGGCACAAGGATACTTATTGCCGGCGGTACAGAGGAAAGGCTTCAGTACGTTTTCGATTACTATAAGCGCAATGAGCTTGGCATTACCAATAAGACCAAGGAGCTTTCGGCTCTCGCGGTCGATCCTGCATATAATCAGATCACTTATACGGAATACGATATCTCGTCGATAAAGATCGGTAAGACCGATGCACGCGAGTTCGTTATTATCGAGGATCTTGCAGACCTTGATACAGAGGCTGTATCCGTTGATAACATAAAGCTCTTCCGCGATGAGCTCTACAACGTTTCGGGCTATTGGCTTGACGTTGCCGAGGCATCCCGTGCGGATGAATATGAGCATAAGATCGTGTTCAGATACGTAAGCGATAAGGCTGCTATGAACGAGGCAGGCTTCGCTATGTACGTAAACGGTGCGGGTGACTTTATCATTGAGTGCTCGTACAGCAACGCGTTTGATTCCACCTATCATAAGATCATGACCGATCTTATATTCGATCAGTACGAGTCGGTGGTTATCCCCTCCGATTACGAGAAGATCGTAAGAGTATGCGAGGCTCGCTATTCCGACTTCGGTGCGAAGGGTGACGGTAAGACTAACGACTTCCAGGCTATCTACGATACCCACGTTTACGCAAACCAGGGCGGACAGAAGGTTATAGGCACGGAAGGCGCGATCTATGCAGTAGGTCCTACGCTTCCCAAAACTATCCCTGTAAGAACCAACGTAGACTGGAACGGATGCACGTTCCTTATAGACGATACCACCTCTGCGGCTTACAGCACAAGACTTGTATCCCTGTTCACAATGGACAGAGACTATCCCGTAGTAAGCCTTAATGAAGCGCAGATAGACGAGATTGCAGGCAAGGATGCAACCCTTAAGTTCGGTGATACCTCAGTACCGTGGCTTGCACCTTACATAGAGACCAAGAGCCTTGTAATGTTTACAAACACCTATCACAAGGACTTCATCCGTCACGGTGCAAACCAAACCAGCGGTGAGCCCCGTAAGGACGTATTCATTATGTATCCCGACGGTTCGATAGATCCCGAGACCGAGGTATGCTTTGAGTTTGACGAGTTTACGCTTGTACAGATCCACAGAACCGATGATGCACCTGTAACCATTGAAAACGGTAACTTCATCAACATCTGCTGCAGAACCGTTATGGAAACCGATTTTATGGTAAAATATCACGATTATGCACGCGGAATCAAGTTTGAGCGCTCTAACGTTACTATGAAGAACGTAACCCATAGAATGCAGGATGAGCCCGAGCTCAACTTTGATATCAACCTTTCTGCAGGCGGATGCAACGAGAGCTATCCCTACTATGCATTCGTTTATACCGAAAGAACCTACAATCTTCTCGTTGAGAATTGCAGCCTTACAGGCCATACTACCTACTATCAGGCGGGAAGAGCAACCACCTCTACCGGTGGCACTGTTTCCGATCCTATCCCCGCGGGTACCTACGATATCGCGGTGGAGAGAAGCATTAACGTGCATTTCCTTAACACGCATCAGTATGCACCCACAGGTCTTGGCGATTCAAGATATTGGGGTATTATGACAAGTAACTGGACTAAGGATATCACCTTCGAGAATTGCAGCATTAACCGCTTTGACGCGCACCGTAGCTTCTGGGGCGGTAAGCTTATCAATACCGAGATCGGTCACACCATCAACCTTGTAGGCGGCGGCGACCTGTATATGGAGAACGTAAGAAAGCTTGTCGGTAACGTATTTATTCAGACAAGAGGTGACTACGGCGGAACGTTCCGCGGTGATATCACCCTTATCAACTGTACACTTGACGGTACCGGCACGTACCGTTCCAACACGGGCGGCAGCTATGATCCCACAAGCAAGAATGCTACCGGCTACGTAGTAAATATGGGATATAGTGCCACCGGCAGCAACGGATATTGGGATTGGTTCTTCGGATTTGAATCCTATATGCCTACTAATATGACGATACAGAACTTCACCTCCGGCTGTACCGGATATACATACGTATACAACTCTCTCAGTGACGAGGTGTTTAGTGCAGGTAAGTATCCTTTGCACCTTGCGGAAAGCGTAACGTTCGTTGATATGAAGCCTCTTCCCATATGTGCAGGTATTGAGGATCTTACCGAGATGAGTAAGATAAAGGTTTACACTAAAAAGTCGGATGAATGATCCGCTTGAGATGAATAGAGGATTTTATGAAAAGAAGCTTTTTGTTACTTTTGATTTTGGTTCTGGCGCTCTGTGTCAGCACGTGTTTTGCATCCTGTAACACGGATGCGGATACCCCTTCGGGCGGTCAGGATACCCCGGATACGGGTAACGGTGATACCGATCCCCCCGCAACAGACGGCACGGATGACGGTATAGACTGGAACAACACCGGTCTTAGCGGTATTCCCTTGATCTACAACAGCAAGGCAAGATTCCAGATCGTTTATACCGCAGAGGGCGGCTCCTCCGCCATCAAGGCTGCTAACGATCTTGTAGATCAGCTGCGCGAGCTTGGCGTTGACATAGGTGATGCCGTGTCGGATAAAAATGCCGATGACGTAAAGGAATATGAAGTGATCATAGGCTCGGGAGCGCGCCACAGAGGTGATGACGTGAATATCACTCAGCGTGAGCTTGGTGAGGACGGAGAGATCATACAGCTCTTTGGTACAAAGCTGCTTATTGCGGCAGGTACGTCCGCAAAAACCAAGACCCTTTGCGAAAACTACGTAAGGCTTGAGTGGAAGATCACAAACAAGACCAAGGATCTTCCTACCCTCTCAATAGATCCCGCATATACGCACCTTAAGGAAACACAGTATGATATTTCGCTTATCACCATAGGCGGCGTTGATCTTTCGGAGTATATGCTCTTCATCGACGTTTCGGGTGCTACCCCCTATAACGTGTCGGATGTAAAGTCTTTTGCACAGAAGGTTTACGATGCTTCGGGCTACTGGCTCAACGAGGCTGATATAAGCAAGGCTGATGAGTATGAGCACAAGATCATCGTGCGCTACAGCACCGATCTTCCCGAAAAGTACAGCGAGGCAGGCTTTGCCGCTTACGTTGATGCCAACAATGACCTTATCGTTGAGTGCGCTTACGCAAACGCGTTCGGCGCAGCATTTGAAAAGTTTGCAAAGAAGTACGTTTACGATAAGTCCGATAAGGTTCGCTTTGAGTCGGACTTCGAGTATACCGATACGGTAAGCCGTGTGTACTATTCAAGCTTCGGTGCAAAGGGTGACGGCTTTGTTGACGATTACGAGGCGATCTACAACGCCCACGTGTATGCAAACCAGTGCGGTCAGACCGTATATGCAGATGCAGGAAAGACTTACTACATTCACCTCTTCCACAACGGTCAGATACCCGTTAAAACAAACGTTTGTCTCGGTGATGCAAATTTCATTATAGACGACACCGGTAGTGCTGTATATGCTCAAAGAGGTTGGTCGCTGTTCAAGCTTGAAAAGGATAATCCCATCGTTACCTATTACGAGAATGAGATCCAGCTTATGTTTGGAAACGTATCTCTTAAGGCAGGCGATACTACCGTTCCGTGGCTTGCAGACGTGCTTGTTGCCGACAGTATGGTGCGCTTTACCAACTCACATCATAAGGACTACGTGCGTAACGGCGGTAACCTTGACTCCGGTTACTCAAGAACGGATGCGGTGATTGTGGATGTAAACGGCAATATTGATCCTTCAACTCCTCTCGTTTTTGATTTTGATACAATTACCGAGATAAGAGTTATAAGAACCGACGATACTCCCATAGTGTTTGACGGCGGTTACTTTACCACCATATGCAACCGTGCAGTTGCCGAAACCCAGTTTAAGAACAAGTATGATGCTTATGCAAGAGGCATCTACGTTCTTCGCGCTAATTCCATAGTTAAAAACGTAACGCATAGAATGCAGGATGAGCCCGCGCTTAATACCGAGTACGGCAGATACGGCGAGCAGAATGAGGGCTATCCTTACCACGCCTTCCTCGTTTACGATCAGACCTATAACAGTAAGGCTATGGATATGGACCTTACGGGACATACCACCTATTATGAATCGAAATCTACAAGTGATACTCCCGTGGCTATGGGCTCGTACGATTTCGTTCTCGGATACGGTATCGGCATCGAGTTCAACGGCGTAAATCAGTACGGTGTTGAGATAACCGACGAGAAGTATTGGGGTATTATGGCTGCAAACGGCGTTAAGAACATCAAGTTCGTTGATTGCTATATTTCGCGCTTTGATGCTCACCGCGGCTTCTGGAACGGTACACTTGAAAACGTAACCCTCGGCCACTCCTTCAACGTAATCGGCGGCGGTGAATTGCGTGCTATAAACGTAACCAAGCTTACCGGCTACTACTTCATTCACTTAAGAGGTGACTACGGCGCTTCCTTTGAGGGCGATATGTACCTTAAGGACTGCGAGCTTAAGGGCTACGGTGCTTACAATACTGATAAGGGCGGCGGATATTCGCAGTCCGTACCCTCTCACTATACAGGTGCAGAGATCATCAACTCCGGCTATTCGTCAGCGGATGCGGAGTACCTTGATTGGGACTTTGGATATACCTGTTATATGCCGAAGACCATGTATATCGATAACTTTAAGTGCGGAATAAAGGATGTTGTAGTGTTCAGTAAGATCCTTGATGCTGCATTTGCAGACACCTCGTCCAATAAGTACGTTATAACCTCATCCATCACCTACAAGAATATGCAGAGCCTTAAGACTGTAGCGGATGAGATCGCGTGCCCCGTGCTTGCATCTATTCCCGTGATCAATGAAACCTATCCCGAGGAGTAATTCCGGATAGGTAAAAATAAAGAACCTGCGTGCCTACACCGGCGCTTGCCTTGGTGTGGGCACGTTTTCTATATCTTGCGTGTATAGGTTGTTTTATATATATTTAGCACGGCATATTGTGCAACATTGCCAATGCATTGCGGCAAAAATATATTTTTTGAATAAAACCCCCTTGAAAACGCGCGCGCGAATTGATAGAATAAAATCACTAACATTATATCAAGGAGGAACGTATAATGAAAGCGTTGATAACAAAAATCGTTATGCTGCTGCTTGTGCTTACTATGAGCCTTGCGCTCTTTGCCTGCAACGGTAACGATACTCCCAATACCCCCGAAACTCCCGATAACGGTGGCGAAGGAAATACTCCCGGTGAGGGAGATACGCCCGATACACCCTCGGGCGGAAATACAGACGGTGATATCGATTGGAACAACACAGGGCTTGACGGTCTTGCTCTTATTTACAACAACAAGGCAAGATTCCAGGTTGTATACACCGCGGAAAGCGGCGCTATGGCCCTTGAGATCGCAAATACCTTCGTTGCAAGGCTTCGCGAGCTTAAGATAGAGGTTGCAGATCCCGTTCCGGATACCGATGCATCCAAGGTTGCAGAGTGCGAGATCATTATAGGTCTTAATGCACAGAACAGAGGCGAGGAGCTTTCAATACAGTACAGAGCTCTCGGTAACGACGGCTTTGCAATTAAAACGGTTGGCACAAAGATCGTTATTGCAGGCGGAAGCGATACAAGACTTGACAATACCTACAGAAGCTATCTTAAGGATCAGATGGGTATTACCAACAAGACCAAGAAGCTTACTGAGCTTGCGGTTTCAACCGATTATTCGGTATTCACTCCCACCAAGCACTCCATAGAGTTCGTTAAGGTAGGCGGTAACGATCTTGCGGGCTACACAATCTTTATAGACGTTTCAGGCTCGCAGGGCTATTCTACCGAAAACGTAGATGCGTTCCGTGATCAGCTCTTTGAGTTTACCGGATATTGGCTTGAGATAGGCAATAACGATAACATAGCATCCACCGATAAGAAGATCGTTATCAAGTGTAACGGCACTATTGCTCCCGAGTACGAGGAGTACGGCTTTGCCGCTTACGTTGACGAAACGAAGAGCCTTATCATCGAGTGCACCTATGCTAACGCCTTCGATAAGCATTTCAAGGCGTTCTCCGATAGCCAGCTGCTCGGTAAGATCTCGGGCGTTTCCTTCGGCTCGGATTACGAGTACACCTCTTACGCATCCCGCATTTACTACAGCGATTTCGGTGCAGACGGTAAGGGTGTTATAAACGATTATCAGGCAATTTACGATACACACGTATACGCTAACCAGTGCGGTCAGACCGTAATGGGTGACACGGGCGCAACCTATTACGTAGGTCCTGCTATTCCCGTATCTGTACCCGTAAAGACTAACGTTGATTGGAACGGATGCACCTTCCTTGTTGACGATACTACCTCTGCGGCATATCAGACAAGAAGCAATGCGCTCTTTACTATGACAAGAGATTATCCCATCGTTGAGCTTAACGAAAAGCAGATCGATGAGATCGCAGGCACCAATGCAACTCTTAACTTTGGTGATACCTCCGTGCCGTGGCTTGCGGATTATATCGAGACCAAGAGCCTTGTAATGTTCACAAACGCACATCATAAGGACTTCGTTCGTCACGGTGCAAACCAGTCCAGCGGTGAGAACCGTAAGGACGTGTTCATTATGTACCCTGACGGATCTATCGATCCCGAGACCGAGGTATGCTTCGAGTTTGACGATTTCACACTTATTCAGATACACAGAGTAGACGATACCCCCGTCACGATAAAGAACGGTAACTTCATCAACATCTGCTGCAGAACAGTGCTTGAGACTAACTTCATCGTTAAGTATCATGCTTATTCCCGCGGAGTAAGATTTGAGCGCTCCAACGTTACCATGCAGAACGTAACCCACTCCATGCAGGATGAGCCCGAGCTTGATTTTGAAAACGGAATGGGCGATTACGGCGGATGCAACGAGAGCTATCCCTACTACGCATTCATCTATACCGAAAGAACCTATAACCTCCTTGTTAAGGACTGTACCATCACCGGTCACACCACCTACTACGAGGATAAGCCTGCAACCGAGTCTACAGGCGGCGTTAAGCCCGCACCCGTTGCGGCAGGCTCTTACGATATGGCAATAGAGCGAAGCATTAACGTACACTTCCTCAACACACATCAGACCGCTCCTACAGGTCTTGGTGACACCAGATATTGGGGTATTATGACCAGTAACTGGACAAAGGATATGACGTTTGAAAACTGCAGCATCAACCGCTTTGATGCACACCGCAGCTTCTGGGGTGCAAGACTTATCAATACCGATATCGGTCACACCATCAACCTTGTCGGCGGTGGCGAGCTTTATATGGAGAACGTAAGAAAGATGACCGGACCTACGTTCATCGATACACGTAGCGATTACGGTGGAACCTTCCGCGGTAACATCACTCTTATCGACTGCACGCTTGACGGCGTTACCAAGTACAGAAGTAACACCGGCGGCGTATATGATGCCACTAAGAAAGAGACCACGGGATACGTTGTTAAGGTAGGATTTAAGAATAACAACGAGACGGGATATTGGAACTGGGACTTCGGCTTCCCCTCCTACATGCCCACCAACGTTACTCTTGATAACTTCACCTCCGGAATTAACGGCAACACCTACGTATTCCCCGATTTTGCAGACGACGTATTCACAACCATTAAGCATAAGCTTACCAAAACCGAGTGCGTAACGTTTATCAATATGGATCCTCTTAAGGTTTGTCCTACCTCAACTCTTTATGAGATGAATACTATCAAGGTCGTTGTTAAAAAGAACGAAGCAAATTAAATAAAGCGTACGGCTGCCTCGGATTGCTTCGAGGCAGCCGTTTTTTGTGCATTATAACAAACTTTGTAGTATAATAATACAAAATAATAATATATACTTGATTCAGGTGTGAAAATCTGTTACAATTATAATAGATATTTATGCCCGGAGGTGGAACGTGAAAAAAATATTTGGAATATTATTGCTTTTTGCATCACTCATATCCGCACTTCTCATGGTGTCCTGCAATACAGATACACCCGACGCGGGAAACGAAAATACTGATGTAACTCCTCCCGATATGGGAAATACGGATAATAATCAGGATATGCCCGGAACCGATGTGGATTGGGAAAACACGGGACTTGATGGGCTCGCTCTTATTTACAACGGCAAAGCAAGATTTCAAGTCGTTTATACAGCACAGGGAGGCTCCGGCGCTATAAGGCTTGCAAACGATTTTGTAAGTGAGCTTCGCGACCTCGGTGTTGACGTAGCAGATGCCGTATCCGATAAAAGCAAGGATGACGTAAGTGATTGCGAAATAATCATAGGCACGGGAGTGCGCCATAGGGGAGAGGAGCTTGCTATAAGCAATAAGGCTCTCGGTAAAGACGGATTCTGTGTTAAGGTTGTTGGCAACAAAATACTTATCGCAGGCGGCAGTGAGGAAAAGCTGAAGTACGTTTTCGATTATTATAAGCGTACACAGCTGGATATAAGCTCGAGCACGGAGAGTATTTCTTCTCTTTCGGTAGATACCGGTTACAATCAGATCGCATACACCAAATATGATATATCCACTGTCAGAATAGGAAATACGGATGCGCGTGAATTTGTTGTGGTAGAGGATTTCGGTGAGATTGATACCTCTGTTATCTCCTTTACCTCCTTGAAGTCATTCCGCGATGATCTTTACGATGTTTCCGGTTACTGGTTGGAGTACGTTGATCCATCACTCGCGGATCGGTATGAGCACAGGATCATTCTCAGATACGTAAGCGATAGAGCGTCTATGGATGAGGCAGGATTTGCCGTATACGTTAATTCGAACGGCGATCTTATTGTTGAGTGCTCTTATTACAATGCCTTTGACGCGACGTTTAAGAGCGTTATGGATGACATAATCTTCAGTAAATTTACCTCCGTAGCTATTCCTGCGAACTACAGTAAAACCGTAAATGTATCCGAGGCGCACTACGAGGATTTCGGAGCTGTGGGTGACGGCAGTGTAAATGACTACGAGGCGATTTACAATACCCACGTTTACGCAAATGAGTGTGGGCAGAAGGTTATAGGAACCGAGGGCGCCGTTTATGCAGTTGGTCCCTCTCTGCCAAAATCAATACCTATCAAGACTGACGTTGATTGGAACGGATGCACCTTCCTTATAGACGATACGTCGTCTGCGGCATATAAAACAAGATCCGTCTCTTTGTTCAAAATGGAGAGGGATTACCCCATTGTAAGCCTCAAAGAGGCGCAGATAGACGAGATCGCGGGCAAGGATGCACGCCTGTCATTCGGTGATACGTCGGTTCCGTGGCTTGCGGATTATATTGAGACAAAGAGCCTTGTAATGTTCACCAACGAGTACCACAAGGATTTTGTACGTCACGGTGCAAACCAATCTGCAGGTGAGCCGCGTAAGGACGTGTTTATTATGTACCCGGACGGATCTATAGATCCCGAAACCGAGGTATGCTTTGAGTTTGACGAGTTTACGCTTATACAGATCCACCGGACCGACGATGCGCCGGTAACTATAGAGAACGGAAACTTCATTAACATCTGCTGCAGAACTGTTATTGAAACCGAGTTCATGGTTAAGTACAGCTCTTATGCAAGGGGTATTAAGTTTGAGCGCTCCAACGTTACTATGCGAAACGTTACTCACAGAATGCAGGCAGAGCCTGAGCTTGATACAAGCGTCCACACCTCTTACGGAGGATGCAACGAGAGCTATC
>JAZRLU010000033.1:0-1313 GCA_045647045.1 Eubacteriales bacterium | reverse complement strand
CATGGCTACGATCCGACTTGTACCCGTGCAGACGGAACACCCATTCTCCTTGATCTGCGTATGCACGTTACCTACCCCACCTCTCCGGGGTATGACGTTCCCGTTATGGTGCTTTCGGGCTCAAGCGAGCATATTGCCGCAGGCACTCAAACGGCAGACAGACCGCACCTTAACGCCTTCCTCTTCGGCGGCTATGCGGCTATGACATTTGAACACGGGTACGTACCTATGGCGCGTTCCGACCATTACGGCTACTTTGACGGTGATGATACGGACAGCGTTACGGGTGACAATGCAACGTACTCTATCCATAACTTTAATGACGGCCGCATCGATACGGCGGCAATGCGTTATATCCGCTATCTTTCCCTCTCGGATCACGCAAAGTACAGCTTTGACAATGATGCGATAGGCGTTTACGGTAACTCTAAGGGCGGCTGGGCAACAATGCTTGGCGAGGCAGAGCCCGATATAAACCACGCAAGAAGAATACACGCCGGATATAACGGCAAGACCCGTTACGAAAACGGTAAGACCGAGGACGTTACCTTCGGTGATTACGTGATAGACGGCGGCGAGGAGCAGCCTTGGCTTACCTACGGCGGTACCGAAATAAGAAACGGTGCAGACGTTATCTATATGAGCTGCGGATGGGGTCCGTATTGCATTACATCCTCACACGTGCCTACCTTTATCTCCTGCAATAAGGGTGACGGCTCATATACCGGTGTTTCAAATCAGTACGTCAACGCCTGCAGAACGTCAGACGTCGTAACGCTTTGGTTTGAGGTCGATCAGGGGCACACCTTTGCAAGCGCAAGGGACGTGAAATACGGCGTTGATACCTATGGGGCATTCGTCGATTTCGTTGGCTATCACCTTAAGGGCGACGCCGTAAAGGTAGTTTACGTGTCAAGAGCGGCAGACAGCTACTCGGGTATGCCAACAAACGCACCTATAACAGTTAAGTTCAACGGCTCGGTCAGCGCAGATGAGGTTGCTAAGATCACTCTCGTTAACTCAAAGGGCGAGGCGATCGGCGGTACTTGGACGTCTCTTTTCGGTAACACCGAATGGACACTTGCAACACCCACCCTCGCGGGGGATGAGGAATATTTCCTTACCGTTCCCGCCGACGTGAAGGGTGATAACGGAAAAGCGCTCGGTGAGGCTTACACGTACACCTTTACCACGGGTAGGGAAAAGGCAATAGAGGTAAGCACTGTACGCGGCACGGGTGGCACCTACGTTTACTTTACAAAGCCACAAGCCCTCTCGGTAGGCGATGCAGAGCAGGAGCTTTACACCCTTCG
>JAZRLU010000032.1:0-2176 GCA_045647045.1 Eubacteriales bacterium | reverse complement strand
AGTCGCCTACGGCGCCAGCTCCCTCCCGGATGGAGCCTTTGGGAAACGAGCCCGGCGTGTAGCCTTCGTTTAGAATACCTTACGGTTACGAACAAAGCTTTTATCCCCCGTCATTCCACCTTCAGCCGGCGGCTGAAGATTTCATCCTCGCTCTGCGAGGATTTCATCCAAGCAAGCTTGGATTTCATCCGAGTTTTACTCGGATTTCACCGCGGCGCGCCGCGATCTCATTGCATCCTCCTTATGCAAAAAAACAAGACCGAGGTGGCGCTTTGCGGATGCTATGCGCTTTCGGTCTTGAATCTGTTTTTTGTATTTTATCCGAAGAGATAATCGATCGCTTTTTCGATATGCATATCCCACCAGCGCCAGTAGTGATTGCCCTCGCTTTCGGTGTATTTATGCTCGATACCGAGGCTTATGAGGTGATCGCGGAACTCGCGCGTTGAATCTATAAGTCCATCCTCCGTGCCGCACCAGATAAATATTTTCTGCGGATAGGTGGCGCAAAGCTCGCTGTAACGGGTTGCGAGGTAAAAGGGATCGTTTGCGGTGTCCTTAAGATCATCGGTATTGCCGCCCTCCGTGCCGAAGATCACGGCAAACTCCTTGGCATAACGCGAACGGTCGCGGTATGCGAGATCGAGCGAGCCCGAAAGCGAGGCGAAGCCGCCGTAACGCTCGGGATAGGTAAACGCCGCCTTAGCCGCGCCGTAGCCGCCCATCGAAAGTCCCGCTATGAAATTGTCCTCGCGCTTATCGGACATACCGCGAAAATAGCTTCTGCATACGCGCGGCAGCTCATCTGTGATAAAGGTAAAATAAGGTCTTGCAAAGGTGGTATCGGTATACCAGTTTCTGCCTACGGAGGGCATTACAACGGCAATACCGCGCTCCTGTGCGTATCTTTCTATCGAGGTCATACGCATCCACGCGGTATGATCGTCCGAAAGACCGTGCAACAGATAAAGAGTTTTATAGCTCTCAACGTTTCCGCGCTTTACACCCTCGGGAAGTATTACGTTTACACCAACCGATACGCCAAGCACGTCCGACTTATAGGAAAACTGTAAGAATGCCATTTTCGTATCTCCTTTATTTAGTTAAATAACAGCTCGCTAAGCTCGCTCGGATCGGAAAGATAATAATCCGAGTGCGCGCGCATAAATGCCTCTATCATAGGCACAGAATATGCCCAGCCCGCCGCGGCAAACGTTATACCTGCGGCACGTGCCATATCAAAGCCCGGCTTAAGATCGTCTACCATAAGGATCTCGCTTTTATCAAAGCCGTACTTCTCTATAAGGTTATCCACCGTGTAGGTTGCGGGCTTGCGAAGCTCGCGCGGAAGGTCCCATCCGTAGATCTCGTGCGGTATGGGAAGAGAGTTTTCCAAATAATCGCGCTCTATGTAATTTTTGAACGAGTGGCTGCACACGGCAACGGTGCCGCCATGTGCCATAAAGCGCGTAATTATCTCGCAAATACCTCCGTAGGCACGGGGCGTGCGCGAATTTACGTAGTTTTTCCAGAATTTTTCCTCCTCTGCCATCTCACGCTCCGAAAGACCGAGCTCATCGGCAAAGAGGGAGACTATGCCGGGGTAAAAATTTTTCTCTATGAAGCTTTCCATAGTGTAATTTTTGACACGGTGCGGCATATAAGCCTCAAGAAAGGCTATAAAGCTTGGGTAATGTACGGTTGCCGTGCTATTTACCACCGTATCATCGTGATCAAGTATCAGGCACTTGTATTTCATTATTTCATATCCAGGCAAATTATTTTTGGGGTAACGCAGGAAAGATCCTTACGCATTACGGTAAGCGTTTTACCGCGCATAAGACTCTCCCAGCCCTCGCGTGAGCCTGCGTAGGCGATCTCCGAGAGCGAGTCACAGCCCGAAAAGGCATCCGTATCCTCTATCTCCGCCAAGCTCTTCGGCAAGGCAAGGCGCACAAGCGACGAGCAGCCCGAGAAGGCATCAAAGCCGATCTTAATGAGGCTTACGGGGAGGATAAGGCTATCAAGCGACTCGCACCCCGAAAAGGCGCGGCGACCTATGGAAACAAGACCGTAGGGCATATCTACCGCCTTAAGGCTTCTGCAGCCCTCAAAGGTAGACTCGTCTATCATACGCATAGACGAGGACAGGCGCACACCCGTGAGCGAAAAGCAG
>JAZRLU010000031.1:0-2903 GCA_045647045.1 Eubacteriales bacterium | reverse complement strand
GGGAACCGCAGGGCGATCAGTCGCGCTACCACAGGGCAGGCGGTGCTGATGACCGGCTTTTTGATCCCCTCGGTACCCAGATACGAACGGGTGTGGGCGGATACCAGCTCCGCCGCCTGAGACACCTCGTACACATCGTCGAAGCCGATGCGCTTGAGACCGTTCAGGACATAGTCCACGTCGTCCAGGTTGTCAAACTGTCCGTACAGGGTGGGAGCGGGAAGAGCGATCTTCCACTTGAAACGGTCCATATCGGATATTTTGCTGCAAACCGCCTTCTTTGCCTTCTGGGTGCAGTAGCGAATGCACGCACCGCAGTCTATGCATCTGTCGGCGTTTATGTGGGCATGCCCGTCTTTTATTCTGATCGCTTCCGTGGGGCAGTGCTTAAGGCAGGTAGTACAGCCTGTACACTTGCTCTCATCAAGAAGAACCGAATGCTCGTAAGAATTCATATAATTATCCTTTCCGAGACCGAACAGTCCGTTAAATTTTGATTTTCATAACGATTCGAGTGCCAACACCAACCGTAGAGTCGATGTGCATCTCATCGCTGTTTTTCTTCATATTGGGGAGGCCCATTCCTGCACCGAAACCAAGTGAGCGTACGCTGTCCGGCGCGGTTGAATAGCCTGCCTGCATTGCTCTGTCTATATCGGCAATTCCGGGACCTTTATCATCGAGCACTATTTCAATAGCATCCTCGCTAACGCTGACCTCGGCAACGCCGCCGCCCGCGTGTATAACCATATTAATTTCTCCCTCGTACATGGCGATCGAGACACGCTTTATAGTCTCCGAGTCAATGCCAAGCTGGCGCAGATTTTTCTTCATCTGCACAGAGGCTTGCCCGGCCGATGTAAAGTCATCACCGTCAACATCGAAACGAAAAATTAATTTATCACTCATTTCAGAACCTCGGCTGTTCCCACAAGCCCGTTTGAATAAAGTATTCCGCAGGCATTGTAAAGGGTTTTGTCGGTATTCATCATAACTATGCCGTTTTCCCTTGCAAGCTCGATCATCTCATCGTTAGGGCGCTTGGAGCGCACAAAGATTATGCACGTCATATCCATCATAAGCGCGGTTCTTATAACCTGGGGGTTAACCAAGCCGGTAAGAAGAACAGCCTGATCGGTAACGTAAGCAAGCACGTCACTCATAAGATCGCATCCGAAGGCAGAGTACACCTCTTTGTTGAGATTTTCCTCGCAGCAAAGTATTTCGGCGTTGAGTAATTCCTGTAATTTCGAGATCTTCATTGTTTCCTCCCGTGCATCAGCAACAGATATAGGAGATTAGTTATACTTTGCTATGATGCCTTTAACGTCGTCAACGGTAAGTCTGCCGTATACGTCCTCGTTAACCGTAAGAACGGGAGCAAGACCGCAAGCACCGATGCAACGGGATGCTGTGAGAGAATACTTTCTGTCAGCGGTACATTCGTCACCGGAAATTCCGAGAACCTCCTGAAGCTTGTCGTAAATCTGGCCGGAGCCCTTTACGTAGCAAGCAGTACCGAGACAAACTGCGATGTGATAGTTACCCTTGGGTGAAAGGGAGAACTGTGCGTAGAAGGTAGCAACACCGTAGATCTTCTCAAGCGGAATATCCATACCCTCTGCGATCTTGTTCTGCACTTCAATGGGAAGGTAGCCGTAAATGTCCTGTGCCTGCTGCATAACTGCCATAAGGCGGCTCTTGTCATGCTTGTTGGCATCGATAACGGCATTCAGCTTCGCGTCCTGCTCGGGCGTGCCATTGAAGGGAATGCTGGAAAGTTTTTTGAGCATATTTTTATCCTCCGTAAAATTTTCTGTACGCTGTTTTCGCCCACCCCGGGCAAACAGTGCAAATACATTGTTATAATTATAACACACCGCACCCAAATTTTCAATACTATTTATAAATAAATTTATAATTTAAACATTTTGTACACAAAACGGCATCGTACCGCATCGAATTTACACAGTTGATGTAATAAAATCACAGTGCATCTGCCGAATAACGGATAAACCGATGCCGCCCGGCGGAAGCGGCAGGGGAATTCCGTCTATTTCGTGCGCTCTTTGCGCAATGCGAGTGGTGCTCGTTATAAGCACCTCGTCGGCTTTATAAAGCTCGTTTTTTGTGAAAGGGCGCTCGGCTATGCGTATGCCCATTCTACGTGCGGTTGAGAGCAGGTGAGCGCGTGAAATGCCGGGTAATATATGCTTGCCGAGCGGATGAGTTATAAGCACGCCGCCGCGTATGATATGAACGTTTGAGTGCGAGCCCTCGGTTACTCCGCCGCCCCTGATAAGCACCGCCTCATCGCAATCGGCAAGCTCGGCATTTGTTGCGGCAAGCACGGCGGGTAAAAGATTAAGCGCCTTGATATGGCACATCGAGTGTCGCTTATCGGGCTGTGTGATAAGCCTTACGGTGCGCTCGGCGCCAGGCTCTGCTATTTGAGATGCGGTGATAAAAATATCAGCCCCGTCCGACCTGTGCGCCGAGTGCGTACGCGCCCTTGCGGTTCGGGATAGCTGCAGGTACAAAAACGTGCAGCCGCTTTTTGCCGAAAGCTCCCTTATTACCGATTCAAGCTCGCATCTTGATACGGGGCAGGGAATGCCAAGCAGGGATGCGTTTTTCAAAAAACGCTCGGTATGCTCGTTTAGCATAAACGGAACGCCGTTCCTTGCAAGGCAGGCATCATAGATGCCGTCACCAAAGAAAACGGCTCTGCTTGTAAGCGGCAGGGATATCCGATCGGCGCTGCAAAGGGTGCCGTTAAAGTAGGCATTATACATATTTGCTCCAAAATATTCAAAAGATGTAGACAAAAGCGCAAAAAGATGCTACAATAGTGTGGGCATCAGTAATATGATATGCCGCAAATGATCAATTGATTACGGAGG
>JAZRLU010000030.1:0-5464 GCA_045647045.1 Eubacteriales bacterium | reverse complement strand
GACGGCGTTGCCGTCGTGATATAGCCTCGCTTTGCTCGGCGTGATATAGCGCAACTTCGTCGCGCGTGTAAGGAGCGAAGCGACGGAATAGCGAGGGACGAGCGTCTATGGAAAGCTGTTGGCTTTCGTGATATACTCGTTTGCGAGCTATGCCGCAAACAAGCGTGATATGCGCACGTTGTGCGCGTGGAACGCCAAAGCTCCTTACGTCGCGCAGTTCGCGACATATCACGCACCGACAGGTGCATATCACGAACGCGAAGCGTTTTATATCACGCGCCGTAAGGCGTTATATCACGTCGCTTTGTCTCGTGAGACAAACGACACTCTCGATGTGGGCGGGGACTCCAAAAGGTATATTTATTCTATACTTTTCACATAGTCTTCTTCAAGTATAGAAAACCTGTTAAAATACGCTACCTCATCAAGATTGTAAACCCCTGTATCATTCGCATGAAAACAAACATAGATGATATTTAACGTTTCGGGGTTATATATTACTTTTTCAATATCTGCCCATCCTACATTCGATTCAACATCATCTTCACGGTGATATACTTCATAGTAATCTTGAAAGACGATTTCCGTATACCCATTCGAGTAATAAGCATCTTTTTTGTAAAGATAAGCGGGATGATCCTCAGCATTTTTAATAAGTTCGTAGAATTGTTCTTCTGTTACCGATATATCAACGAAAATTTCGTAGCAAATATCCATATATGCGAGCAAAGTATATGAATAGCTATTTACTTCATATTCGTCAATCTCACTCGGTAAAAAAGACGGAATATCCAAATAAGATTCCCACTTGCCATATTTTTGGGGGTCAGTGATATATTTGCTACCAAAATGCATATCGCATCCTACAAGAGAAAAAATCATAATCAATGTCACAAGCATCGCTATTAAAGAGTGTTTCTTTTTCATACAATATCCTTTCGTCTTGTTTACTAAACAGATATAAATTGAAGTTTCGAGTTTCGCTAGGAATCATTAGTTGTCCATGATTTGAGATATTACTTGGAAACATATCATGAATAACTTCGATCATTACGATCCTCAATTAGAACGCCATTTTGTCCAGCCTTTTGAAATTCAGCCATAGTTTATCTATTCCGACATGAAATTTTCAATACAATTTATAGTCTCGTTTTTATCATTCAAAATCTCATGACGATATCTATCTTCATTGAATTTTCCAAAATATTCGATCGAAAAGTTGAACATCTCGCCTTGTTTGCAAAGTTCGAATTTTCCTTTAGAAGATTGTCCTTTGATTATGAGGGAATCGCGCATTTCACCGTTTACACTTCTGGTTACCAACATCAAAGTTAATTTATACTTGTTTTTTAATGTGTTGTATATGAATTTTATGTCCTTGTTTTTCCTCTTTTGCCTAATTAAGTGTATTGTCAAAGCAACTATTCCGATAACGGCGAATAGAATTAACCAACCGAGCATAAAGAATAGTTCCTCAGGAATATCCTTAATTTTTTCGTGTGGCAAAAGAAATGCTATACCAAGACCAATACCTATTGCGGCAAATGTGAGGATAAGTTCTACAATCCCATTCCATAATTCGTTTTTCCAAGTATATGCCCTGTTATCTTTTTTCATTTTCGCTCCTTTCGTCTTGTTTACCAAACAGATGTAAATTGAACTTTCGAGTTTTGCTCAAAATCACTTTTGTCCGTTGATTTTCGCCTTAACGGTGGTAATCGAAGCAATCAACATTCTTCTTATCTTGCCGCACTTGTTCCGCAAGGATTTGAAAGTGAGCTCATCAATAATGCCGCTCTTAAACAACACCGAGAGCCAATTTTCCGTTTCATTTGCTTCTTTCTGTGCAATTTCGAGCTTGTGAACAAAATCCGCGTTGCTTTCGGCATATTTTGCTTCGGCTATATTCGCGCTGATCGAAGAAGCACTGCGAATAAGTTGCTTTGTGTATTCGGGGCGACCCTTAATTTTTGAGCATAATTCGGTAATCTCAACCGCAAATTCAATCGCGAGCTCGTGAGAGGTCTTTGGCATAGCTGACTCCTTTTTATCCACCTTTGGCGGAGTGATATTGGTATTGGCTTCTGCGAAGCCGTGATATGGACGGCGTTGCCGTCGTGTAAGTAGCGAAGCGACGGAATAGCGAGCCTGTGAGCGTCTATAGCGCAACTTCGTCGCGCGTGATATGGAAAGCCGTTGGCTTTCGTGATATGCTTGCTATCGCAAGCGTGATATAGCCTCGCTTTGCTCGGCGTGATATGCTCGGCAAAGCCGAGCGTGGAACGACAAAGCTCCTTACGTCGCGAATAAAATTCCTCACGGCTCCGCAGAGCCATATCACGACACCGTGAGGTGTCTATATCACGCACCGACAGGTGCATATCACGAATTCCGTGAGGAATTTTATATCACGGCGCATAGCGCCTATATCATGCGTCGTAAGGCGTTATATCACGTCGCTTTGTCTGACCTCGTCAGACAAACGTCACTCTTTGAATTTATTATATGGAAACATATATTCCACGGAGGGATATATGTTGCTCTCTCGCCGAGGGCGTGACACGATACGTCGAAAGCGTGTTCCGTTCTCGCCTTATGGCGATCCCTCGGATCAACTAAACGCAACTCGCCTTTGTGTGCAAGCACTCACGTCGAGTGTGGTTTGTTGCTCCACGTTTGTCTTACTCGCGAGTAAGACAAACCACGCTTTCGACGTGCCCTGTCATCGGAAACATATCATACCCTTCCACCGCATCCGTCCGGTACCCAAGCTCTTTCATGATCCTGACGTCTCTTGCGAGCGTTTGGGGGTTACAGGAAACGTATACTATACGCTTCGGTGAGAGAGAGGCAACGAAGGAAAGGAGAGACTCCGTGCTTCCTGCTCTCGGGGGGTCGAGGATCACAACGTCGGGCTTGATGCTCTCGCCGCGCTCGGCTTCGGCGCGTTCAAGAAATTTTCTTGCATCCGAGGCATCACCCGTGTAAAAGCTTGCGTTAGTTATTCCGTTAGCTATAGCATTATATTTTGCGCATTCAACCGCGCTTTCAACTATCTCAATACCGATAAGCTCGCGGCAGTCCTCTGCCATAGAAAGACCGATAGAGCCTGCGCCGCAGAAGAGGTCAAGCAGCACGTCATTTTTGTCAAGAGCGGCAAGCTCGCGCGCCTTCTTGTAAATTAGCGTAGCCGTGCCGTGGTTTACCTGATAAAACGAGGGCGCCGTTATTTTAAGCTCAACGCCTGCAAGCGTGTCAATAATATAGTCTCTGCCAAAAACGGTAATGTATCTGTCACCGAGAATAACGTTTGTATTCTCACGGTTTACGTTAAGTAAAAATCCGCATACCTCGGGGAATTTTTGCTTGATATTCTCCGCAAGCTCATCTGCGTGCGGAAGCTGCTCGCCGTTTATAACAAGCACAAGCATTATCTCGCCCCTCGTCTCGGAGCGGCGGAGGTACACGTGGCGCAAAAGCCCCGTGCCGTCCTGCTCGTTATATACGGATATGCCGTATTTGGTAAAGTGTGTGCGTAACAATTCTATAATAGGATAGAAAGCACGTGGGGCAACGGGGCAGTCTGCCGCCTCGCACACCGTGTGCGATTTCGGGGCGTAAAATCCGATAACGTAGCCGCCGTTTTTGTCTTTTGCGATAGGGTATTGCGCCTTGTTGCGGTATTCGTATTCGCGCGGCGAGGGTACGGTGGGAAGCACCTCTATCTCCGAAAGCCCCTCCTTAAGAAATGCCGCGCGTATAGCAGAGCGCTTTATATCAAGCTCGTGGCTGTAGGATATCTCACGGTATGCGCAGCTACGGCAGCGCCTGCCGGTGCCGCATCTGTCATCAACGCGCAATTCAGAGCGCGTAAGATATTCCTCAACGCGCCCAACGTAAAACGATGATGCTGCCTTGATGATGCGCACACGCACAACGTCACCCGTTACGGCAGATGCCACGAAAACCACAGCTCCGCCGATCTTGCCAACGCCAAAGCCAAGGTTGGTAAGATCCTCTATTGTAAGGGTAACAAGGTCGTTTTTCTTTAAAAGCTCACGTCCTGCCATTTTTTAAATAAAATCTCCCGCAAATTTGTTTCTGTATTCCTTGGGTGTCATACCGTATCTTTGCTTAAAGGTTTTTGCAAAATACGGCGCATCGGTAAAGCCTGCCGCATCCGCGATATCCGCTATGGGCTTATCCGTGTAGCGAAGCAGGGATGCCGCATACTTAAAGCGGTAGCTTATAACGTACTGGTGCAGAGTAATTCCGCGCCTGTCCTTAAGCAGCTTGCTTATATAGAAGGGGTGGTAGCCGAATATCGCGCCAAGCTCGGTGTTCGATATCTCATCGTGCACGTTCTCCCTTATATATCCGTCAAGGTTTTCCACCATAGAGGAGGGGAGTGCATCCTCGTCCGTATGCTCCGCAAGCTTAAGCAGCATAAGCTTTATCATAGCGGAAAGCTCGGCAAGATAGCTGCCGTTTGCCGAGGAATATATGTTGCTCATACGTATAAACGTATCTCTCTCGCTTTCAAGATCTGCAAGCAGCTGCACCGTGCCGAAAAGCGATTCAAGCTCCGCGGGCATCGGATTTTTCGCGCCGTCAAACTCCCCCGGCAAAACGGGCGCAATATACTCGCCCTCGCCGCGGTCGCAAAGCTCAAAAGATGCCACAACCGCCCTCATATACTTGCTCTTTACAGAATATTCCGTGCCCCTCGGCAAATAAAGAAGGTTGCCGGGCGCCATACGCATTTTTTTGCCGCCAACGGTAAGCGTGATCTCACCCGAAATAAGGTAAAAAAGCTTCTCGCAGTAAGAAACGCAGTCCCCCGCGCGGCCGGGGCGCTCGTAAAGCGCAACAGAGTAAACTCTGGGATTAAGTAAAGAGTAGTTCATTTATATCCATCCGTTTTTAAATATTTTTATAAGAAAACACACACGTGCACTCGCATCGCGTGCGCATACATAATTTATTTTACTACATACCGCGCGAAAAAGCAATAATTTGCGCGCAAAAAGAGAAAATATTTTATCAAAAAACCGAAATTCCCACCGCGAAAAGCACCGCAAAAAGGCGCATTTTCGGCAGAAAAATAAAAAAGAAAATTTTTTTATAAAAACCTATTGACAAACCGAAAAACTTGTGATATAATACTCAAGCATTGCAAATGCGGCTCGTTGGTCAAGCGGTTAAGACATCAGCCTCTCACGCTGAAAACATGGGTTCGATTCCCGTACCGGTCACCAGAACGACACCACCCAGATGGGTGGTGTTTTTTCGTTCTGGTGACTCGTACGTGGAATCTCACCCGGCGACGAATGTCGCTGGGTTCGCATACCCCACCCAAAGATCTGAAAGCTCGCTTTCAAGGCGTAGGGTGTGGGTATATTCATCTGTGATGAAATTCCCGCATACCGAGTTCGATTTAGCTCTTTTTTATCCAAGACCGAAG
>JAZRLU010000029.1:0-1950 GCA_045647045.1 Eubacteriales bacterium | reverse complement strand
ACCACCAGCCTTTGCGATAGCCATACCGTCAAAGGTGCTGGTGCCTCTGCCCACCTCATCGTAAACAATAAGAGATCTCTTGGTCGCATTCTTCAAGATCGTTGCTACCTCGGTCATTTCAAGCATAAACGTGGATTGACCGGATGCAAGATCATCCGATGCTCCGACTCTTGTAAATACCTTATCGATAATACCGATACGCGCCATTCTTGCAGGTACAAACGAGCCGATCTGTGCCATTATCGCAATTATCGCAACCTGGCGCATATACGTGGACTTACCTGCCATATTAGGACCTGTGATTATCATCATACGGTCTGTGCTTGTATTCAAAAGCGTATCGTTGGGAACAAAGTAGCTGTCGGTTACAAATCTCTCAACCACAGGGTGGCGGCCGTCCTTTATAACTATCTCGTCACCGAGATCTACCTCGGGGCAAACGTAGCCGTTCTTGCCGGCAACCTCTGCAAGAGATCTGTATACGTCAAGCTCTGCTATCAGAGCGGCGCTCTTCCTTATACGGTCGGCATTCGCACTTACCGCTTCTCTTATCTTGTTGAACAGCTCAAACTCAAGCGCAACTATCTTTTCCTCTGCGCTGAGGATGGTGGACTCCATCTCCTTAAGCTCTTCGGTTATGTAACGCTCGCAATTTGTAAGCGTTTGCTTTCTGATATATCTGTCAGGCACGTCGTTTATAAACGATTTCGATACCTCTATGTAATATCCGAAAACCTTATTGTAGGCTACCTTAAGCGTTTTGATTCCGGTAGCTTCCTTTTCTCTTTGCTCTATGGACTGCATTATTTCCGCGCCGTTATCGCGTATTGAGCGGTAATAATCGATATCGGCATTAAAGCCTTCGCGTATCATACCGCCTTCTCTTACGGTAAACGGGGGCGTATCAACAATAGCATCACCCAAAAGTCCCGCTATATCCTCAAGCGTATCAAGCTCGGATGCGATGGTCTTAAGCGACTCGCTCGGAAGCTCCGATACGGTTGCAAGCACGTTAGGAAGCGGTGCTATGCTCTGATATATAGCACGCAGATCCTTTGCATTTGCAGATCCGTATACCGCCTTTGCGGTAAGGCGCTCAATATCAAGAATGCCTGAAAGGAGCTCTGCAAGATCCTCTGCTATAAGGCTATGCTTTACAAGATCGCCAACAGCCGCCTGCCTGTGGCTTATGGTTACGGGATTTATAAGAGGCTTTTGTACCCACGAGCGCAAAAGTCTTGCACCCATAGCGGTTTTCGTTTTATCAAGCACCCACAGAAGAGAGCCGCGCTTTTCCTTGGTTCTCATTGCCTCCGTAAGCTCAAGATTGCGCCTTGTATTCATATCAAGGTCCATATATTTTCCCTTGGCATAAACGTTAAGCTCTCTTACAAAGGTAACGTCACTCATCTGCGTTTCCTTTACGTACTGCAAAAGAGCGCCTACCGCCATTATAGCCTCGGGAGAGGCAAGCTTTTCATACTCCGCAGGGAAGGTGCGCTTTACGCTCTCTCTTGCCCTATCGTAATCAAAGAGCCTGCGAACCGAGCACTGTACCATAGCGCCAAACCTTTCGCGCATAAAGGAAACTGCGGACTGTGCATCCTTCTCTTCTACGTTTATAACCACCTCGGACGGCGCATAAGTTGCAAGCTCGTTGAAAAGAAGAGCCTCATCCGAAAGCTCGATCTCGGTCAACGATATCTCGCCCGTTGATATATCGGCAAACGAGGCCGCCACAGATCCCGAGCCGTAGCAAAGAGCAAGAAGATAGTTGTTCTTGCCTTCGTTAAGCAGCCCGTTATCGGTTATAGTACCGGGAGTTACAACGCGCGTTACGTCGCGGCGAACAAGACCTGTTGCCGCCTTGGGATCCTCGGTCTGCTCACATACGGCAACCTTAAATCCGCGCTCAACAAGCCTTCCTATATATAAGTCGGATCGTAGCCA
>JAZRLU010000028.1:0-2531 GCA_045647045.1 Eubacteriales bacterium | reverse complement strand
AGAGTGCCAAGGGTTGCGATGGTGAGAACCTGAGTCTGACCACGGGTGAAAAGACCCGAGCCGTGAACTCTCGGAATTACGCCAACCTCTGCTGCGAGGGGACGGATCTCATCCATTCTACGACCGTCAACGCGCTTCTTGTCAACAAGGAGCCAGCGACGAACGATCTTCTTCTGGATCTTATAGATAAGCTCAGCAAGCTGAACCTTGATGTCGGGATACTTCTCCTCGAAGGTAGCAACGATGTCGTCCATGATGGGCTGCATCTTTGCATCTCTTACGTTCTTATCGTCGGTGTCAAGAGCCTCCATAACTCTTTCCTCACAATATGCGAAGATCTCGTCGAACATATCGTGATCAAGCTCGCCCGATGCGTACTCAAACTTGGGCTTACCGATTTCGGATACTATATTATTAATGAAAGCAACTATACCGCGGCACTCCTCGTGTGCCTTCATAATGGCGTCAAACATAACCTCGTCGGACACCTCGTTTGCACCCGCCTCGATCATTACGACCTTCTCCTCGGATGCGGCAACGGTAAGCTCAAGATCGCTCACCTTTCTCTGCTCTGCGGTGGGGTTAACTACGATCTCACCGTCAACAAGGCCCATGAACACACCTGCAATAGGTCCGTTCCACGGAATGTCGGAGATGGAAAGTGCGATGGATGCACCGATCATAGCGGTGATCTCGGGCGAGCAGTCGGGGTCTACCGACATGATAGTGAGAAGAAGAGAGATGTCGTTACGAAGATCCTTGGGGAAGAGGGGACGAACGGGACGGTCGATAACACGTCCTGCGAGAACCGCCTTCTCAGAGGGCTTACCCTCTCTCTTGAGGAAGCCGCCGGGGATCTTTCCTACTGCATACATCTTCTCATCGTAATCTACGGACAGAGGAAGGAAATCAATGCCCTCACGGGGTGCTGCGGATGCGGTTGCAGTACAAAGAACGGTAGTCTCACCGTACTTTACAAGAGCCGCGCCGTTTGCAAGGCCTGCGATCTTACCGGTCTCAACAACGAGAGGTCTGCCTGCAAGCTCATAGGTAAATACCTTATAGTCGTCAAAGGTTTTAATTCTTTCTACCATTTTATTTTCTCCTTTTTTTCTTTTCGGGTGGAGAGCATAGCACTTAATTATATTCCGCAAGCCTACCTGCGAGACATAATTAACTGCTACTTTCATCCACCGTTGTTTGATTTTGTTTTTAGTGCTGTAAAACGTGAACCCGAAACAAACGGGAACAGATAACTCCGTTCCCGTTTTATCTTCGAGCTTGGGAAAGCGAGCCTTAGGATTACTTTCTGAGTCCGAGTCTCTTGATGATAGCTCTGTATCTCTCAATATCCTTCTTCATAAGGTAAGCAAGGAGCTGCTTTCTGTGACCAACCATCTTGGAAAGTCCTCTCTGAGAATGGAAGTCCTTGGGGTTCTTCTTCATGTGCTCGGTGAGGGAGTTGATTCTATCGGTAAGGATAGCGATCTGTACCTCGGGCGAACCGGTGTCATTCTCGTTGATCTTGTACTCAGCGATGAGGGCGGTCTTTGTTTCCTTTGAAATCATTTTTTCTTCACCTTTCTTTTATTTTAAGTCCTGAAACCGCGTGAGGTGCGGGTGAAATGCGCAAACCATGCAAGGGTAAAGCACCCAGACAGAGTAAGGCCATACACAGCACAAGGTCACAGGCCGTTTGATATTATATCATATTATTTTTAAAAAGTAAATACCTTAACAAAAAGTTTACATTTGTTTTTTACTGTGCCATATCGGAGAAGTTGATCGCCTTGGGCATATTCCACTTGAATATCGTGGCGCACATACGGAGAGCAAAGGTTAAGGCTACGCCGATAAGCATTGCATACGCGCCGAGCGAAAGATAGGTTTCAAGCACGTAATAGGTA
Source organism: Eubacteriales bacterium (assembly GCA_045647045.1). Lineage (GTDB taxonomy): Bacteria > Bacillota > Clostridia > Oscillospirales > CAG-272 > UBA1740. Next base: position 624 of record JAZRLU010000028.1, on the reverse strand, counting down.
GCCGAGCCGAGCAGGGTTGCAACGGCATATACCCGCTTTCTTATAACGAAGGGGACGGTGCCGAGGAAAAGATCGCGCAGCATTCCGCCACCGATGCCCGAAACAAGGCCCATAAGGATGGCAATAAGGGGTGCGGTGTAGCCTGCCTCGATCGCCATATCCGTGCCGAGAACGGCAAAGATACCGAGACCGAGCGCATCAAAAACATTATTTATCCTATCTATCCTTACCTCGTTTGCAACGTAAGCACGCTTAAATATGAGTGCAAGTACAAACACGGTAAGAGCAACCGTAATGCTTACGGCAACCTTTGGCGCGCTTTGCCAGGAGAAGAAGGACGGCGGAGTGATGCCAAGGCAAAGATCTCTTAAGATACCGCCGCAAAACGCCGTCATAACCGAAAGAAATACAACGCCGAAAAGATCCGCCTCTCTATGTATGGCAACCATTGCGCCCGAAACGGTAAAGGCTACAACACCGATATATTCAATGATGACAAAAAGTGTATCCACGTGCCCCTCCGCATCAGTTAAGCTTTTCAAGAAGGAGTGCAAGCGCACGGCTTCTGTGGGATATTCTGTTTTTCTCTTCCTCGGTGATCTCGCCTACGGAAACACTGTAGCC
>JAZRLU010000027.1:0-3933 GCA_045647045.1 Eubacteriales bacterium | reverse complement strand
AACTGGGCAGGTGTTACGGTTGATAAAAAGGAGCGTGCCGTTAAGTCTCGCTTTAATACGTCCGATCAGTCGGTTGTAGCCGTTGATCTTCCCGGCGCATACTCAATGTCGCCCTTCACCTCGGAGGAAAGCGTTACAAGTGAGTATATACGCTGCGAGCATCCCGACGTTATAATCAATATAGTTGATTCCGTAAACCTTTCGCGCAGCTTGTTTTTCACCACGCAGCTGCTTGAGCTTGGCATTCCTACGGTGGTGGCACTGAACAAAACGGATGCCAACACCAAAAAGGGTAACAGTATAGATATAAATAAATTATCAGCGCTGCTCGGCTGCCCGGTAATAGAGACGGTGTCTACCTCTAAGCGTGGGCTTGAGGAGCTTATGCGCACCGCCGTTGAAAGAGTAGGGCAGGCACAGAGCGCACCCTATGACGGCACGGGCGTTGACCTTTCCGACAAGGCGGCGGTAGAGGTTGATGACAGAAGGCGTTACGACTTCGTTAACGGTATAGTTAAAGAGGTAGAAACAAGAGCATACCGCACAAGTGACACCTCGTGGCAGGATAAGGTAGACTCCGTGCTTACGAATAAGTGGCTTGGAATACCGATCTTTGCGGCGGTTATGTTTCTTGTATTCTGGATCTCGCAGGCAGGTCCCGGCGTGTGGCTCTCTGATCTTCTTACGGGAGTTCTGGAGCGCGGTCAGGGTGCACTTGCGGATGCTATAAGCAGCGATTCCGTGTGGGCATCTATACTTATCGACGGTATCATCGGCGGCTTTATTGCAATAATAGGCTTCCTTCCTCTCGTTATGGTAATGTATTTCCTTATTGCCTTGCTTGAGGATTGCGGATATATGGCAAGGGCAACGGTGGTTCTTGATCCCATATTCAAAAAGGTTGGTCTTTCGGGCAAATCCGTTATACCCTTTATAATCGGCACGGGCTGTGCCATTCCCGGCGTTATGGCGTGCAGAACCATACGCGGCGAGCGTGAAAAGCGCGCAACCGCTATGATCGCACCCTTTATGCCCTGCGGTGCAAAGCTCCCCGTTATCACGCTTTTCGCAAGGGTGTTCTTTGCGGATGCGTGGTGGGTAGGACCTATTATGTATTTTGTGGGTATACTTATCATACTTGCGGCGGCACTTTTGATAAATGCCATCACGGGTAACAGAAAAAGGCACTCCTACTTTATTATGGAGCTTCCCGAATATAAGCTGCCAAGCCTTGCGAAGGCGGCTGTGTCTATGTGCCAGCGCGGCTGGTCTTACATAGTTAAGGCGGGTACGGTTATTCTCGTTTGTAACTTCGCCGTTCACCTTATGCAAAACTTTGACTGGACATTTAGCGCGGTAGGCGAGGGTGAGGCTGCATCCTCTATACTCGCAACTGTAGCAAAGCCCTTTGCATACGCGTTTGCCCCCATAATCGGCTACGTTTCGTGGCAGCTTGCGGCGGCAGCGATCACGGGCTTTATCGCAAAGGAAAACGTTGTAGGTACTCTTGCCGTTTCGTTTGCTATCACCAATCTCGTTAATGCCGATGAGCTTGTGCTGGGGGAGGGTGCTAACGTTTCCCTTGTTGCTCAGGCATTCGGCACGGGTAGCGGTGCGGCAATGGTAGCGGCGGCAGGTCTTGCATACCTTTGCTTCAATCTCTTCTCGCCCCCCTGCTTTGCGGCAATAGGTGCAATGAACGCGGAGATAGGCAATAAAAAATGGTTATTCGCAGGCATCGCGCTTCAGATCTCGGTAGGCTATTCACTCGGATTTCTTATTAATTTCTTTGGTACGCTCTTCACGGGTGGCTCCTTCGGCGCGGTATGGATGCCGATCGTGGGCTGGGCTGTGGTGCTTCTTTGCGCGGCGGTATGCACGTATCTTTCCGTAAAGAATGCAAAAAGATCTGCAGGCGTAGCAAAGGCAACTGTAACGGTATAATTTATGGAGATTATTGACGTAATTATAATAGCGGTTATCGTTCTTGTAATAGGTGCGGCGGTAGCTTATATCATTAAGCAAAAGCGCAGCGGCAAAAGGTGCATAGGGTGCCCCGATGCGGCAGCCTGCAGCGGCAATTGCTCTGCCTGCCAAGGATGCAAGGCGGCAAAAGACGGTAACAAGGATGAATAAAGCTGCGGCAGAGGTCGAAATACCGACCTCTGCCCATTTTGTTTTTTGTAGCGGATCAGCTCGTTTTATGGCAAAATCACTAATTTATCTTTTTCTATTGACATTCTCTTGGTAATATGCTACAATATATTTACCCCAAGAGGGGTTATACGGAGAGATGATATATTTCCGCGATATGGGCGGAAGTTTCTACAAGCCACCGATAATGGTTGTCTATCGCCCGGGCGTATGCTCTGTGGGGAGACGATCATTTATTTTTTATTTACAGCGAGGAAAATTATGGAATTGATTATTGACGGAATCAAAGCACAGGTGCAAATGGGTGAAAGCCTTTTTGATATAGCAAAAAGACTCGGATTTTTTAAGGGTAGCCTCAAAACCGATCCTATAGTGGCAAAGCTTGCAGGCGAGGTCTTTACCTTAAATTACGTTCCTATGCGCAAAAAGGATAACGGTATCGAGCGTGAATCGATACGAAAGGCGGTTGCCGCATCGGGCGGCAGCGTAAGCCTGCTTCGTTACTCCGATCCCGCAGGCAGGGATGCCTATACAAGAACGGCACAGTTTGTTGTATTTCTTGCTATGTGGCGCCTTTACCCCGGGGCGTGTACTAAAATGAGCTGTAGTATAGGCTCTGCTCTATACTTTAAGGTCAGCGGTATAGAGGGCTTTTCTGCCGATCGGTTAAAAGGTGAGATAGCAAGCATAGTAAAGCAGGGAATACCGCTTGTGCGTGCGCAGATATCCACCGCCGAGGCAATAAAATATTACACGGATATAGGGCAAGAGGATAAGGCAAAGCTCTATTCATACCGCGAGCAGCCCACGCTTGATATATATACCGCAGGGGATTTCTCGGATTATTATTACGGTGAGATGGCGCCCTTTACCTCAAGCCTTTATACTTATGATATAATAGATGCCCCAAATGGCTTTATGTTTATATTCCCCGATCCCGGCGAGCCCGATAGGGTAGCCCCCGTGCCAAAGCTGCCAAAGCTTTTGTCGGTATACCGTGACGGTAAGGATTGGTGCGAGCTTATGGAGTGCGAAACGGTAGCCGATCTTAACGAGCTTGTGGACAGCGGCAGAATACGTGAGCTTATCCGTGTAAACGAGGCACTGCACGAAAAGCGCTATTCGCAGGTTGCGGATGCGGTATGCGAGCGCGGATCGCGCGCGGTCCTTCTTGCAGGCCCCTCGTCCTCGGGCAAAACCACCTCGGCAAACCGCCTTGCCACCCAACTGCGCGTTCACGGTAAAAAGCCTATACTTATGAGCCTTGACGATTATTATCTTGACCGCGACCTTATACCCACAGGGCCTGACGGTAAGATCGATCTTGAGCATATCAATACCATAGATACCGATCTTTTCCGCGCTCACCTTGCCGAGCTTCTTGCGGGGCGCGAGGTGGAGATACCCACCTTTAATTTCAAGCTCGGTAAAAGAGAATGGGTAGGGCATAGGATGCGCCTTGACGATCGTTCGGTTATCATAATAGAGGGCCTGCACGCGCTTAATCCGCGCCTGCTACCGCAAGAGCTTGACACGTCCTTGGTCTTCCGCCTTTACGTAAGTCCGCTTCTGCCCCTTAATCTTGACGATCACAACCGCATATCCGCAAGCTATCTGCGCCTTTTGCGCCGTACCGTGCGCGATTACGAAACGCGCAACTCCCCCGTGCAAAAAACCTTTGCAATGTGGGATTCCGTACGCCGCGGCGAGGAGCGCTGGATCTTCCCCTATCAGGAGCACGCAGACGTTATCTTCAACAGCTCTACCCTCTACGAGCTT
>JAZRLU010000026.1:0-2812 GCA_045647045.1 Eubacteriales bacterium | reverse complement strand
TCGTATTCACCGGCGGTATCGGTGAGAACACCCCCGAGTACCGTTCTGCGGTATGCGAGAAGCTTGCATTCCTCGGCGTTAAGATAGACGAGGAAAAGAATGCTATCCGCGGCGAGGAAATGCTTATCTCCACGCCCGATTCCACCGTTGCCGTATGGGTTATCCCCACCAACGAGGAGCTTGTTATCGCAAGAGATACGCTCGAGATCGTAGAGGCTCTCAATAAGTAATAAAAAAAGCAGGCTGCCCCGCGCATTCCGTGAGGCAGCCCGTTTAACAACGGAGATAAGATGTACGACGAATTAACAAAGGTAGATATAGAAAAAATGGAGGAGGAGATACGCTATCGCAGAAGCGTGCTCGCTCCCCAGCTCGGCGCAGAGCTCAGGAGAACGCGCGAGTTCGGCGATCTTTCCGAAAACGCGGAGTATAAGGAAGCAAAGCGCGATAAGCGCAAAAACGAAAGCCGCATCCGCTATCTTGAGGCAATGATACGCACCGCAAAGGTGATAGAAACAGAGCCTGCGGCTGCTAAATCCGACACGGTATGCCTCTTTGACTACGTAACCGTATTCAACGAGCGTATGAATGCCGAAAAGAGAATACAAATAGTTACCACCCTGCGCCAAAACGCCCTGCAGGGCTTCGTAAGCAAGGAATCCCCCCTCGGCAGCGCCCTTATGGGCAAGCGCGTAGGCGATAGAGCCCTCGTCACCGTTAACGATACGATGAGCTACTACGTGCGCATCATCGCCATCGAAAAAGGCGAGGACAACACCGACCTGCCGATAAGCAACTATTGATCGACAAGACGAAAGCAAAAAAGGTGTGAGCCGCCTGTGGCGCTCACACCTTTTTGTTTTCACCGCCCGATAGCGTTAAAGCTATGGGGGTACTGATCGAAACTCATATAAAGCTATGTTTACCGCGGCTTATAAGCCACGCCCTGTATGCTGCAATTTTACACGCTATCGGTGGTGGGGATGGGGTCCTCGGTTTTTACAACGAGGGTGTTTACCCAGCCGCCGTGCTTTAGGAAAATGATGCCGAAGATCATCTTCAGGGTGTCAACGCCCTGACCGATGGCAAAGAGCCAGAGGATGTTTATATCGGTGAGGTAGGCGAATATGGCGGTTGTGGGGATAACGACTGCCCACATATATACGCTGTCGAAGAGTATCGTGATAAAAATTTTGCCGCCGGAGCGTAGGGTGAAATATGCCGCGTTTGCAAAGGCGGAGAAGGGCATTGTGAGGCCCGAGACGATCATCATATATGAGGCAAGGGCTTGCACGTCCGCACCCGTGTTGTATATTTTGGGGAAGAACAGGGAGCATATCGCCATAATGGCGGCAACACCGCAGCCGCAGAAAATCGAAAACGTTATCATTTTGCGGTCGGTGTCCACCGCTTCCTCAAGCTCGCCTGCGCCAAGCTGCTTGCCAACGATTATGGCAACAGATGAGCCGAGCGCCATATATACGACCGAGAAGAGGTTGAACACGGTGGAGGATATATTCTGTGCGGCAACAACGTCAAGACCGCGCGTTGAGTAGCATTGGTTGCGCATCGTCATTGCTATCGCCCAGAAAAATTCGTTTATCATAAGGGGAATACCCTTTTTGGTGATAGTGCGGAACAGCGAGCGCGGTATGGAAAGAGAGGCGTACACGCCGCGTATGTAGGGGAATCTTTCCTTGTGAGTATGTGCATAGATAACAAGAAGCGCAAGCTCTGCAAAGCGGGAAATAACGGTTGCTATTGCCGCACCGGCAACGCCGAGGGCGGGGAAGCCGAGGTAGCCGAATATCAAAAGGATATTAAGCACGAAGTTTGTGCCAACGGCAACAAGGCTTGCTATCATGGGTATTACCACCTCACCCGTTTCGCGCATTGTGGAGGCGTATACCTGCGCCATAGCATAGGGCACAAGACCGATAAGCATTATGTAAAGATATTCCTTACCGTATGCCATAGTGGCGGCAAGGTCGCCCGTGCTTTCCGACTCAAAGAGGAAAAGATTTATTATCTGCTCGGAGAAAATACCCATTGCGGCGGTAAGAGCCAAGCCTACGGTAAGATTGATAATTATCTTAAAGCGCATCGTGTTGCGGATTCCGGCATTGTCACCAAGCCCGTAATACTGCGCGGTGAAGATGCCTGCGGCAGAGATCGCGCCAAAGACCATAAGATTGAAAATAAATACGAATTGGTTAACTATTGAGATGCCCGACATAGCTTCTGTTCCAAGCGTGCCAACCATAATGTTATCAAGCAGGGAAACGAAGTTTGTAATGCCGTTTTGTATCATCATAGGAACGGCAATGGCAAGAACGCCGCGGTAAAAAGCGCGGTCGCCGATATAACGGCGGCAGAACTGTGATATTGAAGCTTTCATGTTTTTCCTATAGAAACGGCACCGTTTGCCTTGTAAAAGGTGCGGTGCCGTGTTGAATATTAGTTGGTGTAGTTGTCAAAATATCCCTGAACGAGAACTACGGGAGTGCCCTTGTCACCCGAGCCGGAGGTAAGATCGCAAAGCGAACCGATAAGGTCGGTAAGCTGGCGGGGCGTTGTGCCCTGGCTTGCCATATTGCCTACAAGATTATCGCCCTTTGCTCTGATGCTCTCGGAGATAGCAGCCTTAAGCGCCTCACCGGAAAGATCCTTGTAATCGTTATCTGCAAGGTACTTAAGCTTAAGCTCGTTAGGTGTACCGATAAGACCGTCGGTAAATGCAGGTGAAACTACCGGGTCTGCAAGCTCCCAGATCTTACCCTTGGGATCCTTGAAGGCACCGTCACCGTAAACC
>JAZRLU010000025.1:0-4853 GCA_045647045.1 Eubacteriales bacterium | reverse complement strand
AAATGAAGGACCGAAGCCCTTCATTCCGTTCGACTTGAATGTGTTATGCACGCCGCCAGCGTTCATCCTGAGCCAGGATCAAACTCTCTGTAAAAATTGTATATCTAAACGCCTAAGCGCCTAAACATCTTTTCCAGAGCTATTTTATCTTAGCTTCTAAATTTTACTTTGTTTGAGTATTCAAAGTTTGTTTAACGAGATTCCTTTTCGCACATTTAGTGCTTGTTCAGAAATTTCATTGTTGTTCAATTTTCAATGACCAAATGCCATAACAGGAAACTTGTCCTTCCCGAAATGTGCTTCACTATTCTATCACAAAAAAATTAGATTGTCAACCCCTTTTTTAAAACTTTTTTAAGTTTTTTGAATTTTTTATTTTAAGTCTGCTCAAAATTTACATACGAAAATTACCATTTTGCCAAAAGGAGATAAAAAATGGCTTCAATTTTCTTCAGAACAGCTATAATTTTTCTACTTCTTTCCATTTCAATGAAGGTGATGGGAAAGCGAGAGATCGGCGAGCTTGAGGTGGGCGAGCTGATAACAACGCTTCTCCTATCGGAGATATGCTCTATACCCATCGATGACGCAGATATACCGCTTATGAACGCTGTTATTCCCGTAATTTTCATCGTATCTCTCGAAGTACTGCTTTCCGCTACAAAAAACAAATCAATGAAGCTTAAGCGTTTTTTTGACGGAGAGCCCGTATTCCTTATAAAAAACGGTGTTATCAATCAGCAAGAGTTGCGAAAAAACCGCATCTCGATTGAAGAATTTTTCTCCGCCTTAAGGCAAAATGGGAAAGGTCGCCTTTTAGATGTAAAAAACTGCATACTTGAAGCAAACGGAAAGATCTCTGTGCTTGAAGAAAAAAACGGGTTTGACAGAATTGTTATAAGCGACGGAGAGATATCCAAAAGCACACTTACGTTACTTGGACTTAACGAAGAATGGCTAAAAAAGGCGCTTAAGGATCACAAACCCGAGGAGGTATTTATCATGACGGTAAACGAAAAGAACGTTCCTTACTATATATTAAAGGAAGAAATAAAATGAAAGCCATAGTTTTTTCTTCTATCTCACTGCTACTCACGGTTTCGCTTGTTAGTGCAAATTCTGTGTTTGTAGCGCGACTTGTTGATGATACCGTAGCCGAGCTTGAAAAGGCAGATGGCGCGGAGGATTATGCGCGCGTATATCGCGCTTACGCCAAGCGCGAGCGCTTTTTTGCGATAAGCGTTGATCACGCCATACTGCGCGAGACTGACGGTATTTTTGCAGAGCTTACCGCAACAGATGCTTACGGTGACGAAACGGACGTAATAAAAAGCCGCCTTATCGACTCATTGAATCAGATAAAACGGCTTTCTGTAATAGGAATTGACAGTGTGCTTTAACGGAACTGCGACATATCCTCACGGTATGCGGCAGTACGCATTATTGAATAACGCTCTGCAAGAAGATCATCGGAGGAAAGTATTCCGCACTTATCGCGCAACACCTTTATAAGATATTCGGGATTGAGGAATGCTGACGGATCTGCGCTGAGAATACAGTTTATAAGTATTTTACCGTCATTATAGGTAACGTCCGCGCTCTTTATAAGGGGCTTGATATCAACAACCGCCTCGCCGCTTTTGGTTTTCTTTAAGATCGGGAGGGTAGATGAGGAAAGCACGTCTGCACAGAATTTTGCAAGATTTTCATCTGCATCGGCGGTGATAATGCTTATATCGTATTCAAGATATCTGAGCGTTGTAAGCTTATTATCGGGATAGTATACCTCAATTGCCTGCATCTCGCTTGTCATATTGGCATTGAGACGTTCAAGTGCGAGGCTTTCGGGCATACGCTCTGTTAAGCGCACGTCCATAAACTCGACCTCGCTTTCCGTACCCGTGGAAAGAGGGGCTGCGAAGGTAACCTTGGGCTTGGGATTAAAGCCCTCTGTATACCAGAGTGGCAAGCCTGCCCTTACTATTACCTTCATCATAGTTCTTACAAGATCAAGATGCGATATATACTGAAGGTTACCCTTTTTGTAGAATTTTACGCGAAGGGTAATGGGGGTATTATTTACTTGCACCATCTGTTTTTACCTCCAAGCTTGTTAGCACCGCATCCGTTACACTTTTCCGCGCAGGAGGGAGTTGTTACACCCTCATATGCAAGGCGGCGCTCACGGAGCAGGTACTCCTTGGTGACTCCGCAATCGATAATATCCCACGGAAGAACCTCATCAAGTCCAAATCCGCGAGTGGTATAGAAATCGGGGTCTATGCCGGTATCGGCAAATGCCGTAACCCAGCGGTCGTAATCAAAGAACTCATCCCACGCATCAAGCATTGCGCCGCGCTCTACGGTAAGTGCTATTGCGGGGGCAAGCCTACGGTCTCCTCTTGCGAGGACTGCCTCGATACGGGAAACCTTTGCATCGTGATAGGTATATCTTATGCGCTTATCGGTGATGCTTTCACGAAGATGCTTTTGCTTTTCCTCTAACATCTCAAAGCTATCCTGCTTTTCCCACTGGAAGGGAGTGAAGGGCTTGGGTATGAAGCAGGAAACGCTGATCGTAACGCTTACGCCACCCTTGGGACGCTCGGGCTTGGGCAATGCGTAGTATCCGCCAACAACCGTAGAAGCAAGCTTTGCAATACCCTCTATATCCTCAAGCGTCTCTGTAGGAAGACCGTTCATAAAGTAAAGCTTTACGCTGTTTTTACCGCCGCGAAAGGCTATATCAACGGTTCTCTTAAGATCCTCCTCGGTAACGTTTTTATTGATAACGTCGCGCAGGCGCTGTGTTCCTGCCTCGGGAGCGAAGGTAAGACCACCCGTTCTTACGCTGGATACCTTTTTCATAAGCTCCTCTGAGAAGCTATCAAGCCTGAGTGATGGCAAGGAGAGGCTTACGTGCGCATCATCGGTCCATTCAAGCAAGCCGTCTGTAAGCTTACCAAGCTGTGAATAATCGCTTATGGAAAGCGAAATGAGCGATATTTCCTCGTATCCGGTGTTTTCGTAGAGACATTTTGCAAACTTACAAAGAGTCTCCGGAGTTTTTTCTCTTATGGGACGGAATACCATACCTGCCTGACAGAAACGGCATCCGCGTATACATCCGCGATATACCTCAAGCACTATTCTGTCATGCACGGTCTCAACGTACGGCATAACAAGCTTTTCGGGATAGGGCGCATTATCAAGATCTGCGATTATACGCTTTCTTATTTTTGTGGGCACGCCCTCTACAAGGGGAACGTACTCCTTTATAGTACCGTCATCGTTATAGCTTACGTCATAAAAGGCAGGGATATAAACGCCCTCTATATTTGCCGCCTCGCGCAGGAATGCCGATCTTGAATAGGTTCCCTCATCCTTCATCTTTATATAAAGACGGCAGATCTCAACAAGAACCTCCTCACCCTCGCCTATATTTATAAGGTCGAAGAAATCCGCAACGGGCTCGGGGTTATAAACGCACGGGCCGCCTGCGATGATTATGGGGCAGTCCTCTCCCCTATCCTTGGAATAAAGGGGGATACCCGCAAGCTTTATCATAGAAAGTGCTGTGGTATAGCAAAGCTCGTACTGAAGCGAGAAGCCGACAAGATCGAAATCCTTTACCGCATCCGAGCTTTCAACGGTGGAAAGCGGAATGCCGTACTTAACCATCTGCTCCTGCATATCGGTCCAGGGCGCATACGCTCTTTCACACCAAACGTCCTCTTCACGGTTAAGAACATCGTAGAGTATTCTTACACCGAGGTTTGACATACCTATTTCATAAGTATCGGGGAATGCAAACGCAAATCTGCATTTCACCTTGTTTTTATCCTTTATTATGCTGTTATACTCTCCGCCTATGTATCTGCCGGGCTTTGATACCGACTTAAGAACGGAGGAAATAGCTTCATTGTTATGCATCTTCATTGTCCTTTTTGCTTGTTGTGAAATTCTTTTTGCTTATTATACCGAGAACAACGCCCCAGCCGAGCTGCCAAGCGCCGATAAGTATCATAGGCAGCGCATTTGTCATACCGCACAGCGTTATTGCCACGGCAAGAGCCGCGCCCGATGCGGAAGCGGATATCTCCATACCGCAGATCCAAGACTGAAGCTGGGTATAACGCTTTGCGCGGATAACGGCATCAAGCATTGCGGTTTTATCTGCCGTTACTACCATGGGAGATTTTACTCTCGGCAGCGGTGCGGTTTCTTTAAGGGTATCGTATCTTTTCATAACTCTTATGATATCGCTGCCGCTTGTAAGCCCCTTCATAAACTCGTTATCAAGGTTAAAATCTCTTGTATAGATAAGGGGTACGATTCCCCTTTCCTTCATTGCGGAGAGCATAAGCGCAAACTCCTCGGAGAAGGAATAATGAACGGTAAACGTGCCGAAGAACTCACCGTCCTCAGCCGCGTATATTATACGTGTGCTACCGATGCGGAGCGCGGTTTTTGCAGGAAGCGCCACGCCCATATCGTTCATAAACTCCCACGTGCCGGCTATAATGCGCTTACCGTCTACAGTACCGCTGATACCGCCGTCCATAACTTTTACGTTTGTAGCGGGAGCGTAGTGCTTGCCGAGCGCAGACTCAAATACTACGCTGAGCGGTCCGCCAACGGCGTTAAGGAGCGAGGAGATCTTGCGCATTGATTCGTGATAGGTGCTGCGCCTGTCACTTGCGCTTTTAAGCGTAACGTCATCGGGGCCAAACACCTCGGTATCCTCAAAGATCATAACGTCCGCTGAGGAATAGGTGTACATTGCACCCTCACCGATAACCGCGCTACCCTCTGCCTTTGCCTCGCGCTCTGCATAATAAAACGAAGTCGGA
>JAZRLU010000024.1:0-1447 GCA_045647045.1 Eubacteriales bacterium | reverse complement strand
CGCAGATAGCGGTTTTATGGATCTTGATCTTTACCTCGCCGGGTCCTGTTACGGGCTCCGGAACGTCCATCATCCACAGTCCTCTTTCGGGGAGCTTTTTTACAAGTGCTTTCATTGTTCTGCCTCGCTTAAAATAGATTTTATTTTATACTACTTATATTATACTCCAAAGCACCGATTTGTCAAGTGCAGGGAGCAAATAAAAAGGGGCAAAAGAGGGGGAAATTTTCCGCCGCTCTTACACGGGCACGCGGTTTTTACGCAGCCCAACTCGGGCAAAAAACAAAAAAGCACAGCTACACACCGCACAAACAAATAAATGTTGACAACACGGGACGTTTTGTTGTAAAATAAGAAAAAAAGCACAAGGAGACGTAACCGTGAAAATATCCGTATGCTCATACTCGTTTAACCAATATATAAAGTCGGGAAGGCTTACGCAATTTGACTATATTGCAAAGGCAAAGGAGCTTGGATTTGACGCTATAGATTTTACCGAGCTTGATGCGCCCGATATAAAAAGCCAAAGAGAGCTTGCTAAAAGGCTGCGCGATGAGGCAGACCGACTCGGCATTGAGATACACGCCTATGCCATAGGCGCAAATCTTTACCGCGAGGGATGGGAAGAATGCGAGCGCGAGGTTGAGCGCCTTTGCGATCAATTGCAGATCGCAAGCATACTCGGTGCAAAAATTATGAGGCACGACGTATGCTCTAAGCTTGGAAAAAGCGGAAACGGCCGCTCCTTTGGCTTGATGCTGCCCACCATTGCCGAAAACGCGCGCCGCGTTGCGGACTATGGCGCATCTCTCGGAATCCGCACCTGCACGGAAAACCACGGCTTTATATCGCAGGACAGCTATCGCGTTGAGGCACTTTTCAATGCCGTTGCGCACGATAATTTCGGCGTGCTTGTGGATATAGGTAATTTCCTTTGCGTAGACGAGGACCCCGTAAGTGCGGTATCGCGCCTTGCACCCTATGCCGTGCACGTGCACGTTAAGGACTTTAAATATACGACCGAGGACGACTGTGCAGGCAAGATCTATACTCGCGGCGCAAACTACATAAGAGCCACCGCCTTAGGCGAGGGAGACGTGCCCGTAAAGCAATGCATTGCCATACTTAAGCGCGCAAATTACGAGGGCTACCTCTCACTTGAATACGAGGGCGCCGAGGACTGTATAGCCGCGATTACAAGAGGGCTTGCGAATATAAGAAAGATCGTAGGGTGATGAATCGCGGCGAGCCGCGATGAAATCCGAGTAAAACTCGGATGAAATCCAAGCTTGCTTGGATGAAATCCTCGCAGTGCGAGGATGAAATCTTCAGCCACCGGCTGAAGGTTAGCTTCAATACGTTTTCTTACAATCTGCCGCAGGCAGACTTCATCGCGCAGCGACTTCATCCACGTAGTGGATTTCATCCGCAAAGCGGATTTCATTGC
>JAZRLU010000023.1:0-2987 GCA_045647045.1 Eubacteriales bacterium | reverse complement strand
CCGCTTATGCTCTACAACGTGCCTTCACGCACGGGGGTGGATCTGCAGTTGGATGCGGCGGCACACCTTGCCGCTCACAGCGGTATTGCCGGCATCAAGGAAGCAAGCGGATCGCACGAAAGGCTTATTGCCCTTGCCGCGATAGGTGATGCCCTACCGCTTTACGCAGGTAACGATGCCGAGATGCTTACCACGCTGATGCTTGGCGGTAAGGGCGTGATATCCGTGGTCTCAAACGTTCTGCCGCGTACGGTGGTGCGCCTTGTAAAAAGCGCCGCCGCAGGTGATATAGAAACGGCACGCAGGCTGCAGCTTAAGCTCTTACCCCTGATACGTGCGCTGTTTTGCGAGACAAATCCCGCGCCGATAAAGGCGCTTATGAGCGCGATTGGACTTTGCCAAAGCGGCATACGCCTGCCGCTTACGCTGCCATCGGAGGGGATAAGAGATCGGCTTGTCGAGATCTACTCGGAGGTTGAAAGCGCCTGCAGGGCGCAATGAATTGCAACCTCGCGGTTGCATGAATTGAACCAAAGGTTCATGAATTGAGCTAAAGCTCATGAATTGCGTGCGCGCATAAGTGGTTGCAATTCATCCATATGGAGAGGTTTGCAAAGCAAACTTCGAGAATTCATGAAACGCAGTTTCAATTCATGACGGCTTGCCGTCAATTCATGGAGTGCGGAGCACGAGAATTCATCTTTCATTGGTTTAGAGTAAATGAAAGCTTTGTTCGTAGCCGTTAGGTATTCTAAACGAAGGCTGCACACCGGGCTCTATAAGGCTCCCTCCGGGAGGGAGCTGGCGCCGTAGGCGACTGAGGGAGCATGCGAGTAGCCTTAATTATGTAGCCGTTAGGTATACGAAGCCAATGCTGAAAGAGCTTTGGGTGCGTAGCCACAAGGTATTCATAGAGAAAACTACACGCCGGGCTCCTTCCACCGCAAGCGGTCCCCCGCCCTCCCGGATGGAGGCTAAGAGAATACATCATTTTCCGCAATAGGATCGTATGCGCGCTTTAGGTATGCCACAAGGAAGAGCACGAAGAGCACGAGATTATGCGCTATCATACAGCCCCAAGCGGTAATAAGAGTACCGCCCGGCACAAGGACCGTGAATATAAACGTGCCGAGGATGCGGACTGCCCACATGCCTGCAACGTTAAATATGAAGGGCAAGCGCGTTTTGCCTACGCCCTGCATAACGCCCTCTATGATTATTGAAAATCCGTAGGGGGATTCGGAGAGTGCGACCATACGTAAAACCGACGTTCCGAGGGCAATTACCTCGCCCGAATCGGAGAATATATCGCATAAATAGGGTGCAAGGACAAAAAGCGCCGCGCCCGAAATTGCCATAAGAGCTACCTCTATCGGTATAAAGGTGCGCACAAGTCGGTTAAGGCGCTCCTTATCGTTTGCGCCGACACAGTTACCTGCAAGCGTTGCCGCCGCGGTTTGCATACCGTAGCCGGGGATATAAAAGGCGCTCTCGACGGTATTTGCTATGGTATGTGCCGCCGTGGCAACACCGCCGAGGGCGTTTATCATTGAGGCAAACACAACGTAGCCGAGCGAGGTTGCGAAGCGCTGGAGCATATTGGGCATAGCCACGTGCATACAGGGCACAAGGATCGCCTTATCGGGGCGAAGCGTGTAGCCTATAGGCGACACGGTTTTATGCTTAAGGTAGATAACGGTAACGAGAATACCGCCGAGCGTGTAGCTTACCGCGCTTGCCACGGCAGCACCGATAACCCCCATACCCGCACCGGGGATAAAGAGGGATAAGCCAAGGATGCTTACCGTGCGGCACTCGTATATCAAAAAGAAATTAAGCAGCACGTTGACGGCGTTTACCGCAAGGCTTACAAGCATAGGCGAGCGCGTATCACCTGCCGCACGGAGCACCGTGCCGAATACGGTGTGCGCCACGCGCGGAAGCATCGGCAGATAGATGATAAGGAAGTAGAGCGCAGCCGTATCGCGCACCGCGGGATCAACACGCATCATTACGGGAACGGCGCGGGAGAGCGAGGTAGTAAGCACCGTCATCACCGTGCCGAGGCAGAGCACCGTAAACGCCGCCTGCGCAGATGCGCGCCGCGCACTTTCGGTATCACCTGCACCGAGGCGCTTTGCTATATAGGACAAAAAGCCGACGCCAAAGGCAGAAACGGTAGAGCCTACAAGCCAGCTTACCGTGCTTGTTGAGCCGACAGCCGCAACGGCATCCGTGCCGAGAGAGCCTACCATCGCGGTATCAACGTACTGCACCGCGGTATGCAAAAGCTGCTCTAACATCGTTGGCCAAGCGAGGGCAAGTATCACCCTCATCAAGGAAAAATCAAAAAAACCTTTTTTAAGTGTCATATCACTATTCAAAAGAGGGCTTCACGCGAAAGCCCTGCTTTTTTTATTATAAGTATCTTAACATATAAGATCCGACGATCTCAACGCTTACGCTTGCATCAAGCTTTGATACAAGAGATGCGAAGAATGCGGTTACGGGGAACTCTGTGGCATAGTGCCCTGCCTCGATAAGGTTGATGCCAAGCTCCTCTGCCTCCTCCATAACGTTGTAGCCGATCCTACCGGAAATATAGGTATCAGCGCCGATATCGCGCGCCTCGTCTACGTACGACTTACCGTCACCGCCGACAAGAGCCACGGTATAAACGGGGTTGCGTGCATCGGATGCAATAAGGCGGTCTATGCCAAGGGCGCTCTTTACGCGCTCTGCAAATTCCTCAAGGCTCGTTTCCGCCTCAAGGTGACCTATTCTGCCAAGGTCGCCCTCGCCAAACGGCTCAACGTCCGCAAGCGCAAGAAGGCGTGCCAAGCAATCGTTAACGCCGCCGCGCACCTTATCCGCACGTGTGTGGAAGGAGAGCACCGAAACGTCTGCCTTGATAAGCTTTATAAGCTTACGCGAAATATGATTATCGGGGTTAACCGAGCTTATGGGCTTAAATACAAGGGGGTGAT
>JAZRLU010000022.1:0-5214 GCA_045647045.1 Eubacteriales bacterium | reverse complement strand
CATTACCCTTGCAGCGCTTTCCGTACACGGTAACCCCGTGCATCCCGATCCCGCGATCGCGGCATCCTACCACAAGGATTTTGAGAACGCGGTGCTGCTTGCACAGCGCGTTGGAATTGACACGGTTATAACCTTCTCCGGCTGCCCCGGCGGATGTGCAGAGGATAAAACGCCCAACTGGGCTACCTGCGCTTGGCCCGACGATTTCCTTAAGGTGCTTGACTATCAGTGGAACGAGGTGCTTATTCCCTATTGGAAAAAGACCGCAGAATTTGCAAGGGCACACGGCGTAACGAGAATAGCCTTTGAGATGCACCCCGGCTTCTGCGTATACAATCCCGAAACTCTCCTTAAGCTCCGCGCCGCTGTAGGTGATACCATAGGAGCAAACCTTGATCCCTCCCACCTTATCTGGCAGGGCATAGATCCCGTTGCCGCTATCCGCGAGCTTGGAGATGCTATCTACCACTTCCACGCAAAGGACACCAAGGTTGATAAGTATAACACAGCAAAAAACGGCGTGCTTGATACAAAGCACTACTCGGATGAGGCACACCGCTCCTGGATATTCCGCAGCGTAGGCTACGGCAACGGTCTTGATTACTGGAGAGATATTATCTCCAACCTTCGCCTTGTGGGCTATGACAGAGTTATGTCTATTGAGCACGAGGACAGCCTTATGACTCCCGAGGAGGGACTTGCGCACGCAGTTGCCTTCCTTAAGGATTCTATAATAAGAGATCCCAAGCCCTCAACTATGAGCTGGGCATAAGATCTTATGGCAGACTACAGAATAATAAGCTGCAACGTACGCTTGCAAACACCACACGACGGTGAACAGCAGTTTAACAACAGAGTGGGCTTTTTATGTGAAAGGCTTACGGAGCTTGACGCAGATATTATCGGCTTCCAGGAGATCACGCACCTGATGCGCCTTGAGCTTATTAAGCGTATGCCCGAGTACACCTTTGTAGGTGGTTGCCGCGAGGTAAGCCGCCTTGGCGAATCCGCAACGATCGCCTATAAGACGGAGCGCTTTATTCTCGAGCGCCTCAGCAGCGATATGCTCTCACCCACCCCAAACGTGCCCGGCACGACCTACGGCGGCGATCAAAGCCTGTGCCCGAGAATATTCTCATGTGCAGATCTTATGCCGTATGACGGCTCCTCTCCCATCCGTGTCATAAACATACATACCGACCACGTTGGAAAGGATGCAAGAATGCTTGAGGTACGCCAGCTTATCGATACGTATTTGCGCGATAACTGTGCACGCCCCATGCCTACCGTAGTAACAGGCGACTTCAACGCTACGCCCGATGGACCCGAGATGCTATGCATGGCAGAGCACTTTACCGATCTTTCTGCGGATATAGGACCTACCTTCCATAACTACGGAAGGCTTACGCCGGGGGTAAAGATCGATTACGTCTTTGCAAGCGCAGATATAATTCCGCGCGGCGCATTTTCTCCGCACGACGTACGTGACGGACTGTATTTCTCCGATCACGATCCCGTTGTTGCAGACGTCTCATTAATTTAAAACCCTATAAGCCACAAAAACCGGCTTAGCAAATATAAACACCGCAAGACGCCTATATCGGTCTTGCGGTGTTTTTGTATAACGAAAACAGGGGCTGTCTCAAATATAAAATGAGACAGCCCTCTCTCTTTTGGAATATTCGGATTTGTGAAAGCTATGCGGCGCTTCGGGACGTCAGGCGTACGTAATGTGACAGCCCGATCCGTAATTTAAAGCCCGGGCGGGTCAGCGGCAAAGCTCGTATGCCATACGCTCATCCCCGTTGGCAAGGTGGATAATGCCGCAATAGGTGAAGCCGTATTTTGCAAGAGTGCGCTGCATTGGAAGGTTATCCCTATGCGTATCGATGCGCAGGTGCGGCATGATGCCGCGGCAATGATCAAAGCATACGGCGGCAAGCCCCCTGCCGTGCGCATTCTTTGCAACGGCGATACGGTGTATGGTACCGTATGGAGTATCGGAGAGCCAAGCGCCGTCTATATGCTTGTACGTAGGCTCATCTGCAAGCGAGAAGTAGAACACCGCAAGCATCTCGCCCTCATCAAAAAGGGCATACAGCTATCCTGATTCAATATCTTTCATAACGGTATTTTCATCGGGATATCCGTTTATCCATTGACACGGGTTGCCACTATCACGCATAAAAGTGCGCGCATCGGCGTATATCTCCATAGCACGGCACATATTCTGTGCCGTGCATTTTTCTATAGCTATCACTGTACAACTGTCCTTCTGAATATCTCGTCTATCTCTGCCTCACCAAGGTGGTTGCGCTCAATCAGTGCCTCGCAAAGAGCATCGATAGCCGCGCGGTTGTTTTCTATGATACGTATTGCCTTTTCGTACTCGCTTTGGAGTATAGTATTGACACGGGTACGTACCTCGGAGTAGTAATACGGCATATTCTCGGGCGTGAGGACTGCAAGACCGAAGGAGCGGTCCATACCCGTTCTGCATACCATACTCTCTGCGGTATAGGTCGCGCTTGCAAGATCGGAGGATGCACCTGTGGAAACACCGTCCTCCTCACCGTAGTAAACGATCTCCGCCGCTCTGCCTGCAAGAGAGGTTCTTATTCTTGCCAGCATCTCACCCTTGGTAAAGAGCGCCTTGTTTTCGGTATCACCGTGCTGCATATATCCGCCGTGGTCACCCCTTGCAACTATCGTTACGTATGAGGGCTTCTCACCCGAAAGCCAGCACATAAGCGCGTGGCCTGCCTCGTGGCGCGCGGTTCTCATAAGGCTATCCTCGCTCCACTTCTTTTCTTCACCATATGTGAAGGTTTCAAAGGCATCCTCGATCGCAACGTCATCAACCGTAAGGTTCTGGTTTCTTACGGCGTTTCTCATAGCAAGCTCTATTACGGATTCAAGCTCCGCAAGGCTCATACCGGTAGATCTCATAGCAAGGTTTCCGATCTTCTCATCGGAGAAATCAAGAGCTGCGGTTTTGGACATCTTAAGCTTGATATATCTTGCACGCTCCTCCTTGTTGGGAAGGTCTACAAGAAGCTTTCTGTCAAATCTACGTAAAATAGCGGGGTCAAGAGATCTCTCTCCGCTTGACATTGCATCGTAGTTTGTTGCCGCAAGAACGAACACGGGCTTGGTGGAATCGGTGCTGAAGCCGTCCATTTCCGCAAGGAATGCGGTAAGGATATCACCCGTATTGTCACCCGTTCTTGAGGAACGGTTCTTTGCTATTGCATCGATCTCATCTATAAAGAGGATTGAGGGAGCGTACTTTCTTGCGGTAGCGAATATCTCGTGCACAAGCTCGGGGCCCTTGCCTACAAGGCTTTGAAGGAATGCATTGCCCTCGGTTGCGATAAACGTTACGTCCGACTCACCCGCCATAGCCTTGGCAAGCATGGTCTTACCCGTACCGGGAGGGCCGTAAAGAAGGATACCCTTGGGTGCGCGAAGTCCTCTGCGCATATATTTAACGGGGGACTTCATATATTCAACGAAGTATTTAAGCTCGCCCTTGGCATCCTCTGCGCCTATAACGTCTGCAAAGCGAACGTTGGGCTTGGAAACAAGCAGGGACTTTGTATCACTTGAATCGGGTGCGAGGGTAAGAGTCATATCAAACAGATGTATCTCCGCCTCGCTACCGTCCTCAGAGAGAGTCTGCGCGGTCTTGTATGCAAGCACCTTTGATACTCGGGAAAGATCAAGAAGGCTCTTTTGCTGATATGCCGCAAGGCACTTATCCATTACCTTATGGGCAAACGAGCCGCCCTTGCGATCAAAGGATATAACGTCACGCACGCCGAGAGACTCAAACGAAAGCCTTTCCTCTGCCGAGATGGAATCCGCGGTAGGAGTGATTATGTAGGCAGGCGTGTCGTGATTTTTGGTAAGGAAGTGTACGAAATCGATACCGAGACCGGTAGCATCCTCAAGATTTATGTATCTGTTTGCATTATCTGCCAAGCCGTATCTTACGTCGCAAAGTGCAAGCGTTACGTCATTTTCAAAGAGCGCATCACGCGCCTGCTCGATGCTTGAAGCGCCGATCACGTTGCAATCGGTAAGCTTTTCGCGGCAGGCCTCTATCGTTTGCTCGTCACCGAATACAAGTATGCAGGGCATGCTCTCGTTTACAAAGAGCTTGCGCGCGCTGCCCTCCTCGGGCACGGAAACCTTGAAGGTTATCTTGCGAAGCTTTGAGAGCGCATCCGCATCACCGCCCGACTTTACAAGGCGAAGAAGCTCGTATATCTCTGCATAGAAGAAATTGCGCGCTCTTGAAGAAACCGTTCTTGCATCGCTCTGTGCGCCCTCGGAAAGAAGAATGGCGTTGCCAAGCGAGGGATCGATGCTGAACTCTATACCGCTAAAGCCCGAGAAGCTGCGCTTGCTTGCGATAAGCTCCTTGGTTGCGATATTGGAAAGATTATATGCCTCAAGGTGGTTGAACATAACAATGTTACCGGATGCGAATCTTGAGATAAGTGCGCTCGGGAATACGCTTGTTTTGTTATCCACCTCGCTCTTATCGTCCTCAAGCGCGCGGATGATCCTGCGGCGCGGAATGGACGAAAGATTTATAACCGTGGGATCAAGATAGAGGTTTCTGCCCGCATTGGTGGTAAGTATTATTATCGTATCGGTAAAGGAAACGTCCTCTTCGGTATACGTATCGCGCAGCCTGCCCGCATCAAGCATTTGAAGGAACAGATAGATAACGTTTATATGCGCCTTTTCTATCTCGTCAAACAGAAGCACGCATCTCGGATGCTTTGCAACAAAGGACGTTACAAGACCCGGCTTACCGTTACTGTAAACCTTATCCGAGCCTGCGAAGGGTATCGTTGCCTCCTTATCCGAGAACGCACTCATATCAAAGCGCTTGTAGGGGAGGCGTGTATGCTCTGCAACCTGCTCAGCAAGAAGAGTTTTACCGACACCGGGAGGGCCTGCAAAGAGGAAGGTAGCCCGGGGCTTTCTTCTCTCTTTATCCAGCCTTGCCAGCATGCCTGCCTGGAAATAGCCGGCGCAAAATACATCGATAGCCTTTTCCTGACCGAAAATAGAGCCTCGCAGGGCGGTACGGATCTTGGTGGTCTCCTCCACCAGCTCCGCGATCTCGGTCTTGGCGGTCTCGTTGCGTCCCCAGGGTTGAGGAGCAGCCTCCCCGCCCATTTCCTGCAGAAGCTGCTC
>JAZRLU010000021.1:0-3036 GCA_045647045.1 Eubacteriales bacterium | reverse complement strand
CCTCGTCATATAAAGTATTAAGTGTCACGTTGTCCTCCTTTTGAGAAGGTGGGAGCCATATTTACGCTCGCATTCGGCTTGGATACGGCTCCCACGGGAATTTTAGAGCGCCGCCGCGCCGTTTACGGCGGTGGCGCTGTCAACCGCAAGCAGAATGTGCTTGTACGTGCCAAAGCCTACGCCAAAGCGGCATCTGCCGCCCCACACGTAATTGCCCGTGTGGTGGTCAACCCAGCTTGTTACGGTCAGGGGAACACGGTTAAAGAACATATTACCCGAAAGGTTTCTGTTTGCCTCGGAGGACATGATCATAAGTCTGTCGTCACTTGTCTGCCAGCCGGGCATAATAACGATATTCCAGTTTCCGTACTGAAGGTTGATATCGTTATATCCGTTACCGAGTGCACCCTCAGAGCCGCAAACCTTCTTAACCACGGTCTCTGCAAGAGGTCTGTTGCCGGGGAGAATAATGGTGTCTGCTGTGTAGCCGAGAGCCTCGCCGTTCTCGTCCTTCATATTACGGAGCTTAACGGCAAGCTCGCCAAGCGCCACCTCAAACACGTCGGTTCTCGGGCGTCTTGAGTCCGTACCCGTGCCGAAGATATCGCCATAGAAGAAGTTGCCCTGCGTGCCGCGTACGTTCTCCGCACCGTAAGAGTGCGAGGAGTGGAAGAGGGGCAAGCCGTCGGGCGCGGTAAGATCAAGCACCGCCTTTGCAAAGCTGCCGGTAGTCTGTGTACCGTTTGAGAGCGCGTACTCGCAGATCTTGTGCATCGTCTTGTAGTAGGCTCTTGTAAAGTTTTCCGCCCTGCGCTTTGCATCAGCGGCAACGCCGAAGTTTGCATCCTCCATCATCTCCTGGGTGATGGTAAACTCCTTCATAAACTGAATGTGCTCGATAAACTTGCGGTAGGTCTCGCTTACCGAATCGTTTTCAGCACCTGCGCCCTCCTTGGTAGCGCGGAATACGTCAAACTCGTTCTGCCCGATTATGGTCTCGCCAAACTTATTGCTCTTTTCGATATTGAAAAGCCAATCGCAAATACCGCCGCGCTTGGTCTGCACGTCACTTTCGTGCTCGATAACCATCTTAATGGGTGTTTCAAGTCTGCCGATGGCACCGTTTGCGGTGCCCTGAGATTTAGAATAAATTATCATTACTATCGTCCTTTCATCAGTTGAATTTTACAGTAACTCTGTCGCCCTGCTTCTTTGCGCCCATAAGATCAACGATCTCGCTCTTGCCGCCAACAGAGGTGCTGATAAGCGTGCACGAGCCGCTTGCATCCTCTGCCATGAAAACCTTGTCGCCAACCTTAAGGTCTGTGGGATCGGAGTTAACGGTGGTCTCAAAAAGCATAGAGGGCGTTACGTAGTAGCAAAGCACCTCGGGTGCATTTTCTTCTGCACCTGCATAGGAAATAAGGGTGGGCGCATCCTCCGCATTGGGGGAGCCAACGATACCGCCGCTGAGGCAAAGTGCCGTGCCTGCGCTTATCCTTGTGCCAATTTCCTTTTTGAAGCTGTGAGGCTCGGGCTGGTTTGTACCCGATGCCTCTATTTTAATAAGTCTGAACATAAAATCTTCCTTTCTTTTTATACGTTTACCTTTTTGTAAAGTCTTTGGATCTCACGCTCCGAAAGCCCCGAGAAAAGCTCGCGTGCCATATCAAGCTCCCTGCCCGAAAGCGCCGCTCCTGCACGCGCAGAAGAGGGAACTCTTGACGTAAGATGTGCTCTGTTATCCGCTATACGGCGGTCTTCGGTTGCAAGATACGCCTCCTTCGGCGTAAGCCCAAGATCGCGCAGCGCCGCATAGCGCAGGGGATTGGAAAGCTCGGTTATGCTGCGCTTTGAGCGCACCTCGGGGAAAATTTCGGCAAGCTCGGCAAGGTCGCGCATAGCAATCGCGGCGTAATCCGTAACCGTCTGTTCCTCGCCCTCGTCCTCAAGCAGCTCGCCCTCATCCTCGGCATCCGTTACGTGCTCTGAGGCATCAATCGCGCTGTCCGCTCCGTACTCTTCCGTACCGTTTGCGGTCTTGATGCCGCCTGCCTCTTCGGTTCTGTCAAGCATAAGCTCGGTGTTTTCAATATCCGTCATGCCTTACCTCTTTTTGCGCGAAGATCGTCGCCTCGGGTCTTTGTGCTGCGGGGCTCGTTTTTGGGTGTACCCTTGGGGGCATCTATCCTGCCGCCCTTGTTGGTTGCATAGGGGGAATATACCTTATCCTTCATCTTTTAATTATCCTTTCTTTTTCTTGTTTTGTGTTTCGATGTGTTTCATAACGTCCTCGGCAGACTTGGTTGCAAAATATCTCTTCTCCTCGTCTGTGAGCTTCGCCACGGAATCGTAGATCTTGTCAAGATAGCGCTTGTCAAGCCCGTACTGCTCTGCATAGGCACGCGCCCTTTTGGGTGACATATCCGTACGTATCGCAAGGCGTATAACGTACTCCACGGTGTTATCGCGTGCCGCCTTTACCGCTCTTGCGGCGGCTATAAGCGCACCGTCACCGGATAAGCCTGCGCCGATCGCATAGCGGTATGCCTCATCGATATCAAATACCGTCTTGTCGGCAAAATGCTTAACCACCGCCTCGGATATCTTGCCTTGCAGCTGCTCGTAATCGCTTATATACGCGCTGTAGCCGCGCCTTGCGTTTGCCTCGCCTTGCATTCCCGCTTCGGTGGCACGTGCCAAGGCGCTCTCGGCTGCGGCGGCATTCTTGCTTTTGATAAATTCCTCGTATCCGCCGCCCAAAAGCCCGCCCTTGGCAAGAGATTCGCCAAGCGTGCCGTAAGAGGTGTCGGCTGCCGCCGCATCCAAAAGCGCGCTGCCCTTGATTCTCTCGGCATCGGTCGCGCCGCCCGTGCTTTTAACAAGGTATTCCTTGAGGCTCATAGGCGCGTTTTTCTTAAGCCTTTGCGCGTGTGTCTGTTTTCTCATTCGGTTACCTCCGTTTCTGAAATTTTCCCTTCGGTGGGTACCCGTGTAGGAATTTCGGTGCCTTGCACAGGGATAGAGGTGCGTATG
>JAZRLU010000020.1:0-4728 GCA_045647045.1 Eubacteriales bacterium | reverse complement strand
GTGGACGGGGAGTTGTCACACGGACGAAAAGCCGCGGGCTTACGGTATATATTTCGCATCCCACTGTTCCATATATGTACTGCCTGCAAGGGCTCTACACCACGGTACGGAAGATGCGTTTTACTGGAGGTGTTTTTTTATTTTGAAACAGAACAACGGTATTTCTTATCTTACTTCCCTGACCTCAACTGCGTGCATGGTGGCACTTTCCGTAGTGCTTTGCCGATATCTCGGCTTTTCACCCGATAGCAGCGCTTTCAGAATTGAGATCGGATTTCTTCCTATTGCTATTGTAGGATATCTTTTTGGACCGATATACTCAAGCATAGGATATCTTATTGCCGATATAATCGGCGCTCTTTTGCAAGGATACGCACCAAATATAGCGATATCTGCCTGCCAGACGCTTGTAGGTTTTCTTATGGGTATTTTCTTCTACAAGAAAAAAATATCTCTGCCATCTACAATATTATGCTTCACGGCGATCGGCATTGGCATAGATCTTTTGCTTAAAACTCCCGTGCTTGTTTATATGTACGGATGGTCTTGGAGTGTAACGATAATTGAAAGACTTATAAACGCTACTATCAACCTGCCGATACGCGTTATCATTTACTTTGTAATTATCAAGGCACTTAAGCGCCCCATTGAGAAGATCTTGCGCGTTGACCAAAAGGTTAACTTTGCAATGTATGCAAACAGCTTCCAAAACATTACCTCCCCCGGTCTTGAAAGGATCTCCCTGCTTTGCAAAAAGCTTGGGCACCCCGAAAGAAAGCTTAACTATATCCACATTGCCGGAACAAACGGCAAGGGATCGGTATCTGCATACACCGCATCGATACTTGAAAGCGCGGGCTACACGGTAGGTAAGTTTATTTCCCCCAACCTGATAGAGGTTAACGAAAGAATAAGCATTAACGGAAAAAATATATCAAACAGTGATCTTGCCTCTGTGCTCTCTCGCATTGAGCCTTTATCAAAGGAGGTTGCGGCAGAGCTTGGTGCAGAGCCTACACAGTTTGAGATATGGACCGCGGCGGCATTCCTTTATTTTGATATGAAGCATTGCGACTACGTGGTGCTTGAGGTTGGACTTGGCGGCGAGCTTGATGCTACGAACGTTATAAAGAACAACGAGATAGCGATCATAACACGCCTTGGTCTTGATCATACACAGTATCTTGGCGATACGATCGCCGATATTGCAAAGGCTAAAGCGGGAATAATAAAGCACCGCTCCGAAACGCGCACCGTAGTTACGGTTGCACAGGATGATGAGGCTATGAAGGTGATCAACGCCGCTTGCGATGCTCACGACGTTAAATGCGTTGTTGCAAGCCCCACCGCATTAGGAAACGACGGCATTTACGAGCGCTTCTCCGTTGACGGTATACAGGACCTTAAGTGCGGAATTGCAGGATACCACCAGATAGAAAACGCCGCGCTTGCCGTTATTGCCGCTAAAAGGCTTGGCATACGTGAAGCTGATATCCGCAAGGGTATTGAAAATGCAAGGCATCCTGCAAGATTTGAGCTTCTCTCTGACGATCCTATGGTTATTTACGACGGCGGACACAACGAGAACGGACTTGAAGCACTTGTATTCTCTCTTGAAAGGTATTTTGGTCAGTGCGACAAGGTGGTTCTCTTTGCCTGCATGAGAGATAAGGAGATACGAGGCTCGTTACGTTTGCTTGGCAAGGGCAACACCGAGTTTATCTACACCACGGTTAAGGATAATCCGCGTGCCGCAGGTGCAGAGGAGCTGCTTGTTAAGGCGCGCAGCCTTGGATATAACGGCGCTGCATATGACGAGATCGCAGATGCATACGAGGATGCGGTATCGCGCGGAAAGATGGTAATTATTTGCGGCTCACTTTATCTGTACCGTGACGTGCGCACGTATCTCGATAAGAGAAACAAAAAATAACACCTAACGGAGGCAAAATTATGCCGTATATTGATATAAAAACGAGTGCAAAGGCATCGAAGGATGCCGAGGCGGCTATTGTAAGCGAGCTTGGCAAGCACATTTCGATCTTCCCCGGCAAGAGCGAGACGTGGCTTATGATAAGCCTTACCGATGAATGCCGTATGGCATTTGCAGGCACAGGTGACGGTGCGGCTATTGTTGAAGTTAAGCTTTTCGGCACGCCCGACAAGCACGCTGCTGAGCGTTTTACCGCCGCAGCTACGGATACGGTAGCGAAAAACCTTGGCATAAGCCCTGACAGAGTTTACGTGAAATATGAAGGCTGCACCCTTTGGGGTGTTGGTGGAGAAAATTTCTGACGGAAATCAATATTAAATAAAAGAAGAGGAAAAGGCTTTTATACAGTCTTTTCCTCTTTTTTTGCTTTACCGCGGCTTTCGGAGCTCTTACGCTATTTATACGCACGCAGTTATTTATTGCTTTTATGACTCCTGATCTATATCAAGCTCCACAGGGCAATGATCGCTACCGTATATATCGTTAAGTATTCGCGCATCGGAAACCTTTGGCATAAGGCGACTTGAAATAAGGAAATAATCAAGGCGCCAGCCTGCGTTATTCTCACGCGCGTGGAATCGGTAAGACCACCAGGAATACCGCACGGTATCGGGGTAAAGGGTACGGAAGGTATCGCAAAAGCCTGCGCTGAGAAGCTCTGTCAGCTTTCCGCGTTCCTCCTTGGAGTAACCTGCCTTACCCTCGTTTGCCTTTGGATTTTTGATATCTATTTCGTTATGTGCAACGTTAAGATCACCGCAATAAATAACCGGCTTTACCTTATCAAGCTCTGTAAGATATGCGCGCATATCGTCCTCAAACTCAACACGGTATGCTATGCGGCGCAATTCATCCTGCGCATTGGGCACGTATGCACACACAAAGTAGAAGTTTGAAAACTCAAGGGTTATTACCCTACCCTCATCGGTATGCTTGCCGTTGATTCCGTAGCAAACGGAAATGGGCTCTACACGTGTGAATACCGCAGTACCCGAATATCCCTTACGCTCTGCATAGGTCATATAGGTGTGATATCCTTCGGGGCAAAACTCCGCCTGCCCCTCTTGCATTTTTGTTTCCTGCAGGGCAAAGATATCCGCATCTAAAGATGCAAAGGTATCTGCAAAGCCCTTGCCGAGAACGGCACGAAATCCGTTTACGTTCCAAGATATAAGCTTCATACGTTCACCTCAAATTTTAGGTACTTCTTTTGTTACGTCTACCCATTCAATATAATCCGAATATTTCTCCAACTCCTCGATAGTAAGCTCTATGGCGCTATTGGAGCTGCCGCAAGCCGGAAATACGGTTTCAAACCTGCGCAAGGAATTATCAAGGTATACGGACGTGCCGCTTTTTATGGCAAACGGGCATACGCCGCCCGGTGCGTGCCCTACAAGCTCTGTAAGCTCATCTGCCGTAAGCATTTTTGCCTTTGTGCCGAAGCGAGATTTGTATTTTGCATTGTCAACGCGCACGTCACCTGCGCAAACTATCAGCACGGGTGTGCCGTTTGCAAGGAAGGAGAGCGTTTTTGCGATCCTTGCACATTCCGTGCCGAGTGCCGCCGCGGCAAGCTCTACCGTGGCGCTTGACTGCCCAAGCTCCAGCACGCGATGCGCGATACCCTCTTTTTCAAAGAAGGCTTTTACGTTTTCTATACTCATTTTTATTTCTCCGAGATCATATATATCAGGCATCCGTAACGTCTGTAACGGTAAGAACACCCTCTGATACGGTAAACGATATTTCATAATCGGCAAAGCGGAACGTATATACACGCTCTGTGTCATCCTGATAGGACGGGCGCGGATCACCCGAAAGCAAAAGGCAAAGATCCGAGCGCTTGCTTTCCGCTATTCTTGCCAGAAGATTTTCCGGGAACACCACCTCTACAGAATACTCCCTTACCGCATCGGCAAAGCCGCCTATGGCATCGGGATGACTGTCTGTATACGCAAGATAGGGCTTGATATCGTATATGGGTGTACCGTCTAAAAGATCGGCACCCGTTACAACGAGAACCGAACCCTCGTCCGTTTGTTCAATACGTACAAGCTTTACGGATGAAAGCCCTATTGGGTTAGGTCTATAGGGGGCGCGTGTTGCAAAAACGCCCATGCGCTTATTACCGCCAAGGCGCGGCGGTCTTACGGTTGGAGACCAGCTCTCTCGCACGGCGGATGAAAACTCCCATATGAGCCACAAATGCGAATACCCCTCAATGCCGCGCAATGCCTCCTTAACACGGTACTCGGGCTCAAAAACTATTCTTGACTCCAAGCGCTGTAGCAAGCCGCTTTGGCGCGGTATGCCGAACTTTTCCTTGAAATCGTTTCTTATTCTTGCTATTACCTTCATACAAGCGTAATCGCATCACCGTGACGGCAGAGGCGAGTGGCAAAGAGCTTTGCCATAAGGCTGCGCGCCTCAAAAACGTCTGCTATCGCGCAGCTTTCGTTTGCGGAGTGCATAGCAAGCTGGGGAATACCTATATCAACGGTTGCAACGGGTACCTTTGTATCCGCTATTGAGCCAAGAGTGGATCCGCCGGGCATATCTGCGCGGTTGAAATAGGTTTGAATGCGTACGCCTGCACGCTGTGCAAGGGTGCGAAGGATCGCATCGGAAACGGCATCGGTCGTATAACGCTGATTGGCATTGTACTTAATAACTACACCGCCGCCAAGCACGGGTGCATTCTCTGCATCGGAAAGCTCGGGGTGGTTGGGGTG
>JAZRLU010000019.1:0-5969 GCA_045647045.1 Eubacteriales bacterium | reverse complement strand
GATCCGACTTCCGACACTCTGCTTATATCCCTTTGAAAGGTTCTTTATAAGTCTGCCTCTTACGTCCGCGATCTTAACAACGTTAACGATCTCATTAAGATGCGCCTCTCTCTCAAAGCCGCACGCCTTAAGGTCAAATACAAAGTTAAGATACTCGTCAACGGTCATATCTCCGTAAACAGGGGGCTGCTCGGGCAGGAAGCCTATCATGCTCTTTGCCTCGATAGGATGCTCAAGAATGTTGATGCCGCCTATGTAGGCAGTTCCCGACGTAGCGGAGAGGTAGCCCGTAAGAATGTTCATCGTTGTACTCTTACCGGCACCGTTGGGGCCGAGAAGACCTACGATCTCACCCTCGCCTATCTCAAAGCTGACGTCATTCAATGCGTAATTTTGACCGTAACGCTTGACAAGATGTTCTACTTTTACCATTTTAATATATCCTTTTTCTTTATTTACATAAATAAAATTTGCCGTGTCCTTGATATTGTATCATATAATTGTAAACAAAGTTTTAACAACGCGTATATTTTAAATTATAATTTTAAAAAATTTACGAAATACGAAAGAATGCTTGACAAACGCGCCTTTCGGTTGTATAATCTTGGTATCAAAGATAAGCGAGGTCCAATATGAATAACAACGTGAAAACGGTTTTCTCCGCGGTTCAGCCCTCGGGAAACCTTACAATAGGAAATTACCTCGGCGCGATCAAGAATTTTTCCGTATTCCCCGAGGATCATAAAAAGTTCTTCTGCGTTGCCGATCTACACGCGATCACCGTAAGGCAGGTGCCCGCAGAGCTGCGCCGCAGAACCTACGAAACTCTTGCGCTTTATATGGCGTGCGGTCTGGATGCCGAGAAGAATACCATCTTCGTTCAGTCCCACGTTAAGGAGCACTCCGAGCTTGCATGGATACTTAACTGCTATACGATGTTCGGCGAGCTTTCAAGAATGACGCAGTTTAAGGATAAAAGCGCAAAACACGCGCAAAATATAAATGCAGGTCTATTTACCTATCCCGCCCTTATGGCTGCGGATATTCTTCTTTATCAAACCGATATAGTACCCGTTGGCATTGACCAAAAGCAGCACCTTGAGCTTGCGCGTGACGTTGCGATACGTTTCAACACCGCATACTCCGATACCTTCACCGTGCCCGAAGGATATATGTCGACCGATACAATGAAAATAATGTCGCTTGCAGAGCCTACCTCAAAGATGTCCAAGTCCGATGAAAACCAGAACGCGGTGGTTTATATCCTTGACAGTAAGGATGACATTATGCGCAAGTTCAAGCGCGCCGTTACCGACTCGGATTCTGCTGTAAGATATAGCGAGGACAAGCCGGGCGTGTCTAATCTTATGACTATTTACAAGGCGTTTACCGGTAAGAGCTTTGCGGATATCGAGCGTGAGTTTGAGGGCCGCGGATACGGTGACTTCAAGCTTGCCGTAGGCGAGGCGTGTGCAGACGGTCTTGCACCGGTACGTGCCGAGTTTGACCGCCTTATTGCGGACAAGGCGTACCTTGAGGACGTTATGAAAAACGGTGCGGACGATGCGCGCCGCTATGCTATGCGCACCCTGTCAAAGGTAAGAAGAAAGATAGGTTTTGTAAACTAAACCCTATATAAAAGGAGATAGAGCTGTCGCACGTGCGGCAGCTCTTTTTGCTTTATGTATCTTATCACGGCAATACAAGCCGCAATTGCCTACGGCTTAACGTACGTTCTTTCACCTCTGACGGTGCCGCTTTGTGCGCTTACGGGTGCACTTGATAAGCCCGACGGTATAAGAAAACTCAACACGCACCCCGTCCCAAGGCTTGGCGGGCTGGCTTTTTTTGCATCGTCGGCATTCGTTTTGCTTGCGCTTGTCGGCAGCTGCCCAACCGTTGGCGCGATCCTTACCGCAGGGGCAATACTTATGATATGCGGCGTTTGTGACGATACCTACGGTATGCCGTGGCAGGCAAAGCTTCTCTCGCAGGTGTGCTCTGCCCTTGTTGCTATCCTTATTGCGGGCGTACCGTCGGAGCTTTCGTTTTTCGGCATCATCACCGTGCCGCTTTCGGGTGCTATAGGCTTTATCTTTGTTCTCGTAAGACTTGTTTTTACTATGAACGCGGTGAATTTTACAGACGGGCTCGACGGGCTTGCCGCAGGAATATCGGCAACGGCGTTTTTCTCCCTTGCCCTTTTCGGATCATTCAACGGCAGGTGGATCGATGCACGCGCCGCATTCATTCTCGGGGCAGCCGTGCTCGGTTTTTTGCCCTATAACCGATATAAGGCGCGCCTGTTTATGGGTGACTGCGGCTCACAGTTTCTCGGTCTTTCGATCGCTATGCTCTCGCTTGGCACCTCGCGCTCCGGCAGCTTTACCGTTGAGACCTCTCTTTTCCTTGCCATCCCCACGCTTGACACGATCTTCTCCGTTATACGACGCATAACCAAAGGAAAAAGCCCCTTCTTTGCAGATAAGGGGCATTTACACCATTTACTTTTATCACTCGGGGTGCCGCATCCCGATGCCTCGCGCATCCTTGTTACGCTATCCGCGCTTATAGCCCTGATCGGGCTTTTGATCACCGCGCCGCCGATCAGCCCTTAAAGTCGGAGCCTTGGCGTGCACCGCGCCGACGATCAGCCCTTAAAGTCGGAGCCTTGGCGTGCACCGCGCTCGGAAAGCGCACGGTTTATTGCCTCGATAACCGCAAACTTATCCGCATTCCACATCGGTGCGACAAGCATCCCCGCGGGACAGTCACCGGTTATTCTATGTAACACGGTATCGGGGGTAAGATGACTTATCGCAGTAGCAGCACGGCTTGCATACTCGTCAAGTGTCAAGGGAATATAGTCACCGCGAAGGTACATTCTCTCAAGCTCTGTTCCGCACGGAACGTACACGGAATGTATCTTGACGCCAAAAGGCGCGCTCTCGTTTACCTCGCGTACCGTTTCAAGCACGTCTGCCTCGCTCTCGCCGGGCAAGCCTATCATAATATGAGTTACAAAAGGGATCTCGGCAGCGCGTAATATTTCACACGCCCTGCGGTATACGGCAGTTTCATAGCCTCGATTTATTACCGCCGCAATAGAGTCGGATGCGCACTGAAGTCCAAGCTCCACCCATACGTCAACCCTGTCCTTATACGACGCTATAAGCGCCGCCTTTTCTTCGTCTATACAGTCAGGGCGCGTTCCTATGGCAAGCACGGCAATTCTTTCATCAATAAGCGCCGCATCATATCTTACCCTCAATGCCTCGCAGGTCTCATACGTATTTGTAAAATTCTGAAAATATACGATAAACCGAGCCGAAGCACCTGCATTCGCCAATCCAAGCCTCACCTGCTCCGCTATCGGCATACCCTCGGTAATATGATCCCCCGATCCCCTGCCGGAGCAATATATGCATCCCCCGTGTCCCACAGTTCCGTCACGGTTTGGGCAAGTAAACCCACCGTCCACGCATATTTTGGTAAGCCTACCGCCGTATTTATTTTTTAAATAGGAAGAAAGATTGTTATATAACATAGAATCCCAACCTCCATTAACTCCAAAAAGTATTTCATCACGCCATAGGCGTGTATATCATCAACTCCAAAGGAGTTGTATATCATCAGCCCCACGGGCTGTATATCATCACGCCATAGGCGTGTATATCATCAACTCCAAAGGAGTTGTATCTCCGCCCCTCTTTAGCCTCATTTTAAACCCGGATATTCGCCTTCGGCGAAGATATCTCGCAGAGCGAGATATGCGAACCGGATCGCCGCAAAGCGTTGCCGATCGGCGTTTTAAGGCTTTGTTTTGTAACGAAAGTAAGCGGCTATTTTAAGCTTTAGTGCGGCGAGCCCGCCCCGCAGGGGGTAGCAGCTCCAAACATCCCCGATTAAGAGAAAGCTCGGTGCGTCGAAAAGTCCCCATATAAAACCAAAGCCCCGACACTCGAAATGAGTATCGGGGATGTTTGGAGCTGCTACCCGGATTCGGACCGGGGACCTCATCCTTACCAAGGATGTGCTCTACCAGCTGAGCCATAGCAGCACGTTCCGTTTGGGCTATTGCCCATAGGACCTTTGTATTATAGCAAATATTTTTCCGTTTGTCAAGATGTTTTTAAAATATTTTTTGCATTAATTTTCATTGACATTCCCTTCGCGCTATTATATAATAAAAGCGGAGGTGTATTATGGAAGAAATTTTGAGATTTAAGCCCGCGGTTTTTGCGGTTGAAAATGAATATCAAATATTCGTTCCCGTCACAAAAAGCTGCGTTATGTGGGTAAAGGTAGGCGGAAAATGCTACTACGACCATTCAAACGGCGTTTTGCGCTCTGACACCCTGTTACACAAAATAACCGTACCGACCGCCGCCCTTGATAAGGCACGCGGCTATACCGTGTGCTATCGGGTAATGATAGAAAGAAAGCCCTATTTTTCAGAGACGTCTGACGTTTATGAGATGGATTTTGCCTTTTCTCCGCTGCCCGAGGGCACCTTCCGCGCTTACCAGATCGCAGATGCGCACGGCATGATCGATGCTCCCTGCAGAAGCGCGAAGCTTTTTGAAGAAAAGTACGGCAAGATCGATCTTCTTATCCTTAACGGTGACGTTATCAACCATAGCGGAGAGCTTGAAAGCTTTGATACCTTCTTTGCGATAAGCGAAAGGATCACAGGCGGACAGGTGCCCGTTATCTTCTCACGCGGAAACCACGATACGCGCGGTATATATGCCGAAAAAATAGCAGATTATTCCCCTACGCGCGGCGGCAGATCCTACTTTACCTTCCGCCTTGGCTCGCTTTGGGGTATTGTGCTTGACTGCGGCGAGGACAAGGATGACTCGCACGAGGAATACGGCAACACCAACTGCTGTGCGGCATTCAGAGAGGAAGAAAGCCTCTATCTTGACAGCGTTGTGGAAAATGCAAGAAACGAATATCTTGCAAGCGGAGTTGAGCATCGCTTGCTTATTGCCCACAACCCGTTCACGAAAAAGCACAAGTTCCCCTTTAATATAGAGGAAGAAAGATTTGCCGAGTGGGTGCGCGTGATGAACGAGCATATCCACCCCGATGTATTTATTGCAGGACACCTGCACACCTTGAACGTTATCCGCCCCGGAGACGAAAACGATGCGTACGGTCAAGCCTTTACCACCGTTGTTGCCTCTCGCCCCGACACAAATGCAGGAACGTTTATTGGCGGTGGACTTATTTTTGACGGCGGCAGCATACGTGCCGTGTTTGCAAGTGAAACCGAAATATTAGCAGAGGAGTTGATATAATGAAATACGAGAACGAGGTTCTTACCTGTATTGAAACAAGAAGAAGCGTTAAGTGCTTTAAGCCCGACGTGTATCCCACCAAGGACGAGATAGATACCGTTATCAAGGCAGGACTTGAGGCAGCAAGCGGCAGAAATATGCAAGCGCCGATAATCGTGGCGGTAACCAACCGCGAGATAAGAGCGAAGCTTGCAGAGTTCAACGGCTCGCTTTACGGCAAGGCAGACCCCTTCTACGGTGCACCCGTTATCCTTATTGTGCTTGCAAAAACCGAAGCTCACACCTACGTGTATGACGGCAGCCTTACGCTTGGAAATATGATGCTTGCCGCACACTCCATAGGTCTTGGCGCTTGCTGGATCCACCGCGCAAGAGAGACCTTTGAGAGAGAGGAATGGAAGGAGTGGCTTACCTCAATAGGCATTACGGACGAGGTTGAGGGTATAGGTCACCTTGCCCTTGGCTACTTGGAGGGCGGCTACCCGCCGCCCAAGGAGCGCCGCGACGGAAGAGTTATCTACGTTGACTAAAATGTAAACAAAAATTTGCACCGTGTGCCAATTAAGCGGCATACGGTGCTGTTTTTATGCTTTTTTAGTTTTTTCTATAAAGCCGTTAGAGTGACAAAAACAGTTCTCCTCACAAGTCGGAGGCCAAGCGGTC
>JAZRLU010000018.1:0-5397 GCA_045647045.1 Eubacteriales bacterium | reverse complement strand
CCGATTTTCATAGTCCTCCAAGCTCTGTTGGTAATCGGCACTTTCCCGGGCATAGATCTGCGCCTCTGTCAACCAGCTATCCGGTGCTTTATGGGGATACTTGGCCAATAACTCTTTTTCCTGCTTGGAAATCTTTTTTTTGCCTGTGATACCCATTACAGCTGCAACCACTGCCGCTGCCGCCGCAATTGCGGCAATGCCTATACCCGTGTTGCCTGAAGTAGGCTCAATAAGCAGGCAGCCCTCGCTGATAAGCCCGTCACGCTCTGCCGCAAGTATCATAGAAAGCGCCGCGCGATCCTTAATGCTGCCGGTAGGGTTAAAGAACTCCAGCTTTGCATAAAGCTCTGCTCCCACGCCAAGCCTTTCTTCAAGTCTGGACAGGCGCACTATCGGAGTCATACCGATAAGCTCTGTCATTGATGTGTATATCTTATTCATTTCCCGAATCCTCGTTTTCCGCTACGGTAGCGGTAGTATCTGTTGCTGCAGGCTTACGGCGAGAGGATGCGGCACGCTCTGCGGCTATGCGCTCTGCCTCGCGGCGGCGCTCCGCCTCCTCCTCTCCAAGCACAAGACCGCTTGCGGCAACTCCCTTGCGCGAATATACCTCGCGCATCTCGGTAACCGTACCGTCACGCGTGATGTGCTTCGGCTTAATGAAGCATCCTGCCTTGTAGGTAAAGCTGCCTGCGGTGGGCACGCCGAGACGGAGCACGCGTACGTACTCTCCGCTCTTCTTGTCATATCTTTCATAAGAGGTAACGGGGGTAACTATGCGCTCCGTTTTATCCTCGGTCTTGGATACGGGGGTAACCACCTTAAATACCGCATCCGAGCGCCTGATAATGTATATAGAATCTGTGTTGTGCTCGCATACGTCCACAACGTCGTGCGCGATCTTGGTAAGACCCGTGCCGTCTGTATTGGTTGCGAAGAGGGAAAGGCCCATACCGTCAGAGCCTTCCGTAGCCTTTGCAACACGGTCGCGGCGCAGGTAGTATATACGGTCGGAATCAACGATAATGCCGCTTGCGGCAACACCGCGTGCAATGATCCTGCCTGCCTTACCGTCCGTACGTACCGAGGCAAGCTCGCCAAGGGTGGTTATGTAGTAGATGCATCCGCTCTGCATACGTACAAGTGAGCTGAATGCAGGGGCAACAAGCATATTGTCCGTTCCGTCAAGGCGCACCTTCATAAGCAGGGTGTTAACGCCTTCTCCCTGCGTGTAGTAAAGCCAGCCCGTGCTGACGGAAACTACGTTGCCGGGGTTTTGCATTATCTCGTGCGCATCTCCGCCCGTTACTGATACCGAGCAAAGCGACGCACCGTCCTCACATCCTACCGTGTAATAAACTCTGTCATCCTCTGCGGCATAGAAGGAGCGCACGTTGGTTGCAAGGAGTATAGGCTCCTTTTCGTGTGTATCGATAGAGAAAAGATCAAGGTTATACTCGGTGGGTGCCCAGCGCGAGTAAATGATCCTGCCGCCCTTAACGGCATTGATTATGCAGCCGGAGTTAAGGATCGCAACGTCCTCGCCCGTGCCAACCGTGTAAACGCGGAACTCTGCCTCGCCCTCAAGAGATACGGTGGTGTAGAATATTCTGTCACCAAAGAAGTCCATAATATCAACAACGGCGGGGATAATAACCTCCGCGCGGGATTCGTCCATATTAACAAGGAGCACAGAGTAGTTGTTCTCGCGGCTTTCCTTCGGCGCGCTCTTCTTGCGCCTGAAGCATCCGCTGCGCTCGGGCTCGCTGTCACGAAGCTTCTTCTTTATAATAAAGCGCGAACGGTCGGAGGAGAAGAGAATAGAGCCGTCATTCGTAACGTAATCTCCCCTCGGTGCTTCGTCAAGAATGCGCACGTTGGAATGCGAGTTCGGATTTGTGGATTCATATGCGGCTATCGCGGTGTCCTGCCTTACGTAGTAAACGCGCGTGCCGAAGCAGCCTATAAGCTTTGTAATTCCGGTTACCGCAGGAGAGGACTCCGGCACGGTGCCCGATATCCTGTAAAGCGTGCAGCTTTCCTTAAGCTCGGGGGTATTTTCCGCGGTACGGGGGTCAAAGTATGCCGATGCGCGCTTTGCGCAGTAGCATCTTCCGTTCATCTCGATAAGCTCTTTACCAAAGGTAAATATGCTGGAGTGCTCTGCAATAATTCTCTCGCTGTCCGCATATCCGCGTATAGCAAGCAAAAGGTGCAGCGCCGCATCGCTCTTGCCCTCGTTAAGAAGGCCAAGCGCCTTTTCATACGTGCCCTGCGCATCAATGCCTGCGGATCTGAATTTTTCCGCAAGCTCACCGTCACGCAGCTCGCGTGCCGCGGCAAAGCCGCGAATGCCGTTGATATCCGTTACCGCCTTCGTAGCTTCAAGGCGTGTGCGGCATATTTCAAGGCTTCTGTTCATATCGTCAAGCAGGGCGGGATCTATGCCAAACTGCTCTGCACGCATGGCGTATGCTTCAAGCTCTGCTATGATCGCATCCTTGCTTTCCGCAATGCGCGAGGTAACGGTGGCGTAAAGATCGGTATACTCAAAGGCATCCGAGTTATCGTCCGATCTGTAGTTATCGATAATGCGCACCTCTAAAACGTCAAGCCCCTCGATCTTGCGGATAAGGGGGATCGCACGGCATCTGAATGCAAGAAGGTAGGTAAGCGGATCGTCTGCAAACTTAAGCTCTGCCGCGCTTGCAAGCGCATCAAGCTCGGGCACGGAGATCTCCGCTGTGCCTGCAAAGGCAACCCAGTCTGTACGGGCAAGGAAATTATCAAGGTATACAAGCCCTGCCGAAGCGGAGGCAATACCCGACTCCACGCTATGCGCGGAGCTGCTCTCACCCGCGTTGCCTATTGAATAGGATAAAAGCGTGATCTGCTCTCTTGCAATGCTCCTTTTGCACACGGGGCAATATACACAGTCGTTCCCCGATTCAAGATACAGGGGTGTTTTGCATACGTGGCAAGCGCCTGAAATCAAATTTTTGTAGCCGGACATAATTTACCTCCATTTTTATGGCAGATCCGTGCCGCCGTTTGGCGGATGGCAACGCATAATGCGCCGCACACCGCGAAAAACGCCACGGAAAAGACCGTATTTTTTTATTGCAATTATCATATAAGTTGAGCAGGTTGGCTCAAAACGGCAGCTGTCACGCACCTGCTCGGGCGCGAATGCCTTATACATAAGCACAGAGCCTATGGCAAGATATTTCAAGATGAAATAAAGGGGCACGGCAAAAAGAATAAGCAAAAGCCTATATAGCCCCGGTATAAGCACAGCACCAACCGCCACCGCGCAAGCAAGCACCAAAAGCAGGGCAAGCGGCAGGGCAAAATACAGATAAAGATCACCTACGGCGATCTCTCTTATCATCTTTCGCAAATGCGAGATCCTCCGAGAAAAAACATTTATACAGAATGATTATACCATACCTCGCGCGTATATGTCAAGTTATTTTGCGCGCGAATATAGAAATATTTAACATTACGAACACTTGATTTTTTTAAAAGATTGTGGTACAATAAATAGATAAATCAATGCAAAAGACAAACGAAGAAATGGATGCAAAGTCGGCATATGTACAGAATACATTCAAAAAAACAACTTAATGCAAGCGTTTACGATATGTATATACACGCCCCCCTTGTGGCACGCCACGCCGAGGCAGGGCAGTTTGTTATAATCCGTCCGCTTTCGGATTCGGAGCGTATACCGCTTACCGTTGCAGGCGCAGATCCCAAGTCCGGGCTTGTACGTGTAATATTTGCCGCCGTGGGTGAGACCACGCTGGAGCTTTCACGCCTTTGTGAGGGAGAGAACGTTGCCGATATCGCAGGTCCGCTCGGCAAGGCTACCGAAACCGAGGGGCTCTCGCGCGTGCTCGTTGTCGGCGGCGGCGTAGGCTGCGCCATTGCGCTTCCCATAGCGCGTAAGCTTGCCTCCCTCGGGTGCGAGGTGCATTCGGTGATCGGCTTCCGCGAGGATAAGCTTGTTATACTTGAGGATGATTTTAAAGAGGTGTCAAAAGCTCTTACCGTCGTTACCGACGATGGCTCACGCGGTGAGCGCGGCAACGTAACCGTGCCCATTCGACGTATGCTTGAGGCAGGCGAGAGATTTGATAGAATAATTGCAATAGGTCCGCTTGTTATGATGAAATACGTAACCGAGACTGCGCGCCCCTTCGGTATCCCCGTAACCGTGTCAATGAATCCGATAATGATAGACGGCACGGGTATGTGCGGCGGCTGCCGCCTTCAGCTTATAAAGGACGGTAAGCGCACCGTTAGCTTCGCGTGTGTAGACGGTCCGGAGTTTGACGGCTACGAGGTGGATTTCGATAGCGCGATAGCAAGATCGCGTGCCTATGCAAGCCGTGAGCGCGAGCGCCACAGCCACGCCTGCAATCTTTTTGGAGGAAATAAAAGTGATAAATCCGAGTAAAACAAAAACACCGATGCCCGAGGCAAATGCCAAAGAGCGTAGCGGTAATTTTGCCGAGGTTGCACTCGGATATACAGCCGAGCTTGCCGCAAACGAGGCGGCAAGATGCCTTGAATGCCGCGATGCTCCCTGCATAGGCGGTTGCCCCGTTGGAATAAAGATCCCCGACTTTATCAAAAAGCTTAAGGAGGGGGATACCGAGGGTGCTTTTTCCGTGATCTCGGAGAGCTCCTGCTTGCCCGAGGTGTGCGGCAGAGTATGCCCCCAGGAGCTTCAGTGCGAATCCCGCTGCAAGCGCGGCAGGGCAGGGGATAGCGTAGCAATAGG
This sequence comes from Eubacteriales bacterium, assembly GCA_045647045.1. Taxonomy (GTDB): domain Bacteria; phylum Bacillota; class Clostridia; order Oscillospirales; family CAG-272; genus UBA1740. The sequence continues at coordinate 608 of JAZRLU010000018.1, read as the reverse complement.
CGCGCTTGAAAGATATGTCGCAGATGTACACAATAGTTTACAAAATAGCGAAAAAACCGCACCGGTTACACAAAAAAACGGCATAAAGGTAGCCATAGCAGGCTCCGGACCTGCAGGTCTTTCCTGCGCAGGTGAGCTTGCCGCGCGCGGCTTTGACGTAACTGTTTTTGAAGCCCTGCACGAGCTTGGCGGAGTTCTTGTTTACGGAATACCGGAGTTCAGACTCCCGAAAAGCATCGTTGCCGGCACGGTTAGCCGCCTTCAGGGTATGGGCGTAAAATTCGTCAAAAACGTTATTATCGGTAAAACTCTTATGCTTGACGAGCTTTCCGATATGGGCTACTCGGCGGTATTTCTCGGTACGGGCGCAGGTCTGCCCGTCTTTATGAATATTGCGGGTGAGGATCTTGTGGGCGTATATTCCGCCAATGAATTTTTAACCCGAGTAAACCTTATGCACGCAGGTGCTAAGGGCGCAAAAACGCCTATCTCGGTAGGCAAGCACGTTGCCGTTATCGGCGGTGGAAACGTGGCTATGGATGCCTCCCGATGTGCCCTGCGCCTTGGCGCACAGCGCGTCAGCATAATATACCGCAGAGGTATGGAAG
>JAZRLU010000017.1:0-2352 GCA_045647045.1 Eubacteriales bacterium | reverse complement strand
CCTCCTCACCGTCGGGAGCGGGCATATATTCAAGAATAGTGTCAAGAAGAGGAGTGAGATCCTTACCGGGAGTGTGAGGATCGAAGGATGCAGTACCTGCTCTGCCCGAGCAGAAGAGCATCGGAGAATCAAGCTGCTCATCGCTTGCATCAAGCTCAATAAGAAGCTCAAGCACCTCGTCTGCGATCTCATCAAGGCGTGCATCGGGGCGGTCTATCTTGTTAACAACAACGATAACCTTATGGTTCATCGCAAGCGCTCTTTCAAGCACAAAGCGCGTTTGCGGCATAGGGCCCTCTGCTGCATCAACAAGCAGTATAACGCCGTTTACCATCTTAAGTATACGCTCAACCTCTCCGCCGAAATCCGCGTGACCGGGGGTGTCTATTACGTTTATCTTAACGCCCTTGTAATGTATAGCGGTATTCTTTGCAAGTATGGTTATTCCGCGCTCACGCTCAAGGTCGCCGGAGTCCATAACTCTGTCCGCCATTTCCTGATTGTCACGGTAAATTCCGCCCTGGCGGAGCATTTCGTCAACAAGAGTTGTCTTACCGTGGTCAACGTGTGCGATGATTGCTACATTTCTTAAATCTGTACGAATCATTTTCAAATCCTCTTCTTTTGATTTTACGCTTCATCTTTAACTTATATATTTTATCACAAACGGAAGAAAAATGCAAATCTTTTTTTCTACATATTTAAAAAATATTTTTCAGCGTGCTTTTATCACTTTTTCACAAAACAGGGGCTTCTTACAATTTTGCGGATAAAAAGGCGGAGCCGCATATAAGCCACAGCTCCGCCGTTGTTTATATTTTTTATGAACTAAAAATCAAGAAGCTTAGGGTTTTCGATCGCAAAGCGCTTCATAAACGTAACAAGCTTTGCAACACCGTCATAGGGCATAGCATTGTAAATAGAGGCACGTATGCCGCCAATAGATCTGTCACCCTCAAGATTTACAAGCCCATTCTCGCGCGCTTCCTCTATAAAGCGCATATCAAGCGAGTGCTTGGATGTGGTAAATACTATGTTCGTCATAGAGCGGCAGTTCTTATGCACGTGAGAGGTATAATAGGTTTGAGCATCTATATAATCGTAGATAAGGCTTGCCTTACGTCCGTTACGGCGCTTCATCTCCTCAAGCCCGCCGTTTTCAAGCAGCCATTCAAGCGTAAGCTTTGCAAGATACACGTTGTAGCAGGGGGGCGTGCTTACCTTTGACGTACCGTCTGCCAGGCGCTTGTAATCAAGCACGGCAGGGATATCCGATGCAGAGCCGCTTACTATATCCTCACGCGCAATAACCACGGTGAGACCTGCTATGGAAAGGTTATGCTGCGCACCGGCATAGATAAGTGCAAACTTCGTTACGTCTATCGGCTCGGAAAGTATGGAGCAGGACATATCGGCTACTATCGGGATATTACCCGTATCGGGAATATAGTTGAACTTCGTGCCGTAAACAGGATCGCTGTAGCATATATGCACGTAGTCTGCATCGGGGCGGAAATCACTTCTTCCGGTCATGGGCACGGTAGAATAAGGGGGATTTGCACCCGAGCTTGTTGCCGCTACTACGATATCTCCGCGATGCCTTATCTCCTTAAAGGCGGCATCGGCAGACTGACCGGTTATGATATAATCGGCGCACTTATGCTCCGAGAGCAGGTTTAAGGGTATTGCGGAATATTGCGCGCTCGGATCACCCTGCAAAAACAGCACTCTGTAATTTGAGGGTATATTCATAAGCTTGCGCAAAAGAGCCTCGCAGGAGCGCAATATCTCGCCAAACGCCGCAGACTGCGACCCAAGCTCCATAACGGACATTCCGCTTTCGCCGTATTCAATAATATCCTGCTGTGCCCTCTCTAACACCTCGCGCGGAAGCATAGACTGCTCAGCCGAAAAATTATATATCCTTTGCATAATAAAGCTCTCCTGTCTGAAAATAAAGAAAATAGCTCTGCCGCCTGAGGCAAAACTGCCCTTTTAAATATTTTAATATATTTAGGAACTTTTGTCAATGGTAATTTAAATATTCACAGTTTTACAATAAAAAGAATTTTTTTTAAAAAAGCTATTGACATTTATTTACCCTTGTGCTATAATATACAAGCTGTCCAAAAGGCGCTTTTTATGGCGGATTAGCTCAGTTGGCTAGAGCGTCCGGTTCATACCCGGCAGGTCGTTGGTTCAAATCCGACATCCGCTACCACCTTAGGCGCGTTGGTCAAGCGGTTAAGACACGGCCCTTTCACGGCTGTAACATGGGTTCGATTCCCGTACGGGTCACCAACACAGGAAAGCAGGACAAAAGTCCTGCTTTTTCTTTTTCCTGTGTTGGGG
>JAZRLU010000016.1:0-6171 GCA_045647045.1 Eubacteriales bacterium | reverse complement strand
ACTATTGAGAACGGCGTTAACATTGCCGTTATCGGTAACGGTGCATTCTCCGCTGATGCAAAGCTTCGTAACATCAACGTTGCTGACAGCGCTATTCTTACCGCTATCGATGCAAATGCATTCCGCGGATGCGAAGGCATTGCTTCCTTCACTATCCACAGCACCACCGAGAGCATCGGTGACAATGCATTTGAGGGCTGTACCTTCCTTTCTAAGATAGCATTCGCTGCTAACGGAAAGGATATCTCCTTCGGCTCTTACGTATTCAAGGATTGCTACGGTCTTTCTACGATCGAGATCCCCGCAACCGTTAAGAACTTCGACGGTTCTGCATTCGACGGATGCTACTCTATCAGAGAGATCGAGGTTGATCCCGCAAACACTCACCTTAAGACCATTGACGGCGTTCTTTACAACTATGAGGTTACCGAGATCCTCTTCTATCCCAAGGCTATCTTAGATCCTACTCTTGCTAACCTTCCCTGGGATACCCTTACTACCATCGGTAATACCGTATTTAAGGACAACGCTAACCTTACCGAGATCTCTATTCCCTCCACTATCGTTGCTATCGGAAACGAGGCGTTCAACGGATGCGTAAACCTTACCTCCGTTAAGTTCGAGGGCACGTTTACCGATCTTACCGTTGGCAGCTATGCATTTGCAAACTGCGGAAGCCTCCACACTGTAGATCTTCCCGCTGCTACTTCCAAGATCGGCGACCATGCATTCTACGTTACTCCTCTTACCTCCTTCACCATTCCCGCAGGTGTTTCTGTAATTGAGGGTTACACGTTTGCATACACCACTCTTACCAATATAACCATTCCCGCAAACGTTTCGCTTATCCGCGATGCTGCGTTTGCATACACAAGCCTTAACACCATCACTATAGAAGACGGTGACGGCACCAATCCCCTTGTGATCGGTGATATCGTTGACTTTGAGATCAACTATAACTTCGAGTCTCCCGATTACTCCATCTATTCAAATGCCCCCAAGTTCCCCGCTGCCTATGTTGACATTGAGGCTGTGGGTGTATTCAGAGGCACCAACATCGCAACTATCCACCTTCCCACAAGAGTTACTACCATAGGTGCATTCGCATTCTACAAGCACAAGCCCGTTAACGCAAGCAACAAGGCTGTTGACTTTACCGTTACTATCAGCGAGGGCTCCAAGCTTGCTACTATCGGTGTCGGTGCATTCTATGATTGTACCAACCTCAAGAGCATCCAGCTGGAGAACTCTTCTATAAACACAATACACGACTATGCGTTTGGAAACACCTCCTCCAAGCTTGCAAGCGTATCCTTCCCCTCCACACTTGCACATATCGGCAGATATGCATTCTCCGGTGCAAGTAAGCTTGCTACGGTAAGCTTCGCAGAGGGCGGCAAGCAGGAGCTTGGCATCAGCGCATATGCATTCCAGAAGAGCATATTCACTACGGTAACCTTCCCCTCCAACCTCGCAAACGCATCCGATACATTCCTTGCGGTAAGCTGGATCAACGGATTTGAGACAAGAGAATTCTCTCTCATATTCGATGGCAACACGAAGCTTTCCGCTATCAACGTTAACGCAGGCTGCAAGAAGTACACCTCTATCGACGGCGTATTCTACGATATAGATGAAAACGGTAATCCCGTTACTCTCGTATACTGTCCGCCCGCAAAGACCGGTACTGTAACAGTTCCCTGCACAGTTAACCTCGTTGAAAACTGCGCGTTTGTAAAGACCTCTCTTACAGAGATCAAGTTTGAGAGCTACGCAAAGGACCACGAGAACTATAAGAAGCCTCTTCTTGTTCTCGGTTCTATGTCTACCACAACCTCCAGTGCTAACAAGTACGCTGTAATAGGCGGTACCAGCAAGCTTAAGTCTATCTCCTTCCCTGCACACCTCAAGGAGCTTAACAGCTACGCAATTGACAGAGTATCCACCTCTGCAGGCTGCGCAGTTACCTTCCACGAGGATACGGTATCGGTAGACTTCGATACTAAGGCTATCTTCGCGTCGAACGGTATTTTCGAGCTTAACCTTCCTAAGATCGCCGGATGGGGCAACGATCCCGACAACACCGCTTCTGTATTTGCAGAGAACAAGGGTCTTACGTCTGTTAAATTTGCGGACAATGAGGACATCACGACGCTTCCCACCGGTTGCTTCAACACCTGTACGAAGCTTACCTCCATTACTATTCCCGCAAGCGTAGTTACTATCGGCAACCAGGTATTCTATCAGTGCCAGGCTCTTACCGATATATCCTTCGGAGACAACGGTGCGCTTACCACCATCGGTGATTACGCATTCTATGATTGCCGTTCGCTTACCTCCTTCACCTTCCCTGACAGCGTTACCAACGTTGGCGGAAGAGTGTTCGAGAAGTGTGCAAAGCTTGAGACCGTTCATATCGGTCTTGGCATCTCCTCCTTCGAGGTTCTTAACAGCTACGGTGAAACCTACAACCTTATGTACGGCTGTACCTCTGTAAAGACCTACACGGTTGACGAGGAAAGACATAGCACCATCAAGGTTGTTGACGGCGTTGTTTACGATATCACCGGCTCTATTCTCTTCGCTTATCCCGTCGGCAGAGATGCTGAAAGCAGCTTTACTGTTCCGGAAGGCGTGCTTGAGATCGCACCCTATGCGTTCATGGGCTATAAGAATGCCGGCGTTGTGCTTCCCGCATCCCTTGTTAAGATCGGAATTGGCGCGTTCAACGCAAGCCAAATCGTTTCAGTAAATATTCCCGCAAACGTTGCATCCATCGGCAGCAGTGCATTCTCCGGTTCTTCCGGCGCATACGTACCGCTGACAACCGTAACGTTTGACGACAACAGTGTTCTTAAGAGCATTGGCAACAGTGCATTTGCTTACTCTTCGATTACCGAGATAGTTATGCCTAACAGCGTAGAGACTCTCGGCAACAGCGCATTCGCTTACAACAAGAATCTTAAGACCGTTATACTTGCCGATAAGCTTAAGGGCATCGGACTTTCCACCTTCTCGAGCTGTACCTCGCTTGAAACCATCGTAATGAAGGAAAATCTTACTTCTATCGGCGGTCAGGCATTTATGAAATGCGAAAAGCTTGAAAAGGTAGAGCTTCCCGCGAGCCTTACAACTATGTCTTATCAGATATTCCTTGGTTGTACTTCGCTCAATGAAGTTATATTCGCACCCGGAAGCAAGCTTACTACGGTATCATACCAGATATTCGACGGTTGTTCTTCCCTTAAGACTCTTACGTTCCCTGCATCGGTTACCGATCTTGAAGAGAGAGTATTTGTAGGCTGTACCGTACTTGAGACTGTTGACCTTTCTCAGACTCAGATCACAAGACTTGAGGAATACCTCAGCAGCAACACATACTACGGTATGTTCCAGGATTGTACCGCTCTTAAGGAAGTTCTTCTTCCCGAAACTCTTGACTTCATCGCACCTGCAACCTTCTCGGGCTGCACAAGCCTTGAGTCTATCATCATTCCCAAGGCTGTTACCTTCATCGGTGAGCGCGCATTTGACGGATGTACTGCACTTTCCTCTGTAATGTTTGCTCAGGATGCACTTCTTTCCGATCTTGGTAGCGATCCCAACACTCTTTCCGCTATTTTCCGCGGCACCACCGCTCTTAAGAGCATCGTTATTCCCGACAGCGTAACCGTTATCGGAGCTAACACATTTGAGAACAGCGGACTTGAGAGCATTACCTTCTCTTCTCAGCTTACTGCTATCAGCACAGCTGCATTCAAGGGCTGTGAGTCTCTTACCGACGTTTCCCTTCCCGCAGCCGTTACGGATATTTATGAAGAGGCGTTCATGAACTGCTCATCTCTTGCATCTATCTCCCTTAACGACGGCGTTGAGTACATCGGTGCTGACGCGTTCGGTAACTGTAATGCACTTACCGCAATAGACATTCCCGCATCCGTACTTCGTATGGGCGGTAACCCCTTCAGTAACTGTACCGGCATCACAAGCTTCACCCTTGATCCCGCAAACGAGAACTTTGTTTACGGATCTGACGGTGTGCTTTACGATGCTAATATCCGTACTGTTATCTACTATCCTCCTTACCTTGAAAACGAGAGCTACACCATGCCCTCTACCGTATTTGAGCTTGCAAAGAGCGCATTCGCAGGATCCAAGCTTAAGAACATCGTTATCTCCGATAACATCAAGGTAATTCCCGAAGGATGCTTCAAGGATAACCTCCTTCTTGAAACCGTTTCTCTTCCTCTTTCCGTTAACAGCATTGAAGCTTACGCATTCAATAACTGTGTAAACCTTCTTGAGGTTGAGATCCCCGATTCCTGTACTAATCTCGGTGCGTATGCCTTTGGCGGATGCACAAGCATGACGAGCTTTGATTTCGGTGTGAGAAATACTACCCTTACAGTTGGCGATCATCTTCTTGACGGTTGTACCTCTCTTACGGACGTATCTACTCCTTACGGAATTACCAGATTCTCCAAGTTCATGTTTGCTAACACAGGAATTGTTGACATCTCTATCCCCGCAACCATAACCAACGTTGCTCCGGCAAGCGTATTCGAGGGCTGCACAAAGCTTGAGAGATGCGTATTTGAGGGTGACGTTAAGGGTGAGCTTGGAAACAGAATGTTCTACGGCTGTACCTCTCTTAAGGAGATCGAGATTCCCGAGGGCATCACCTCCATCGGTGGAAACGGAATGCTTGGCGAAACCTTCATGGGATGCACAAGCCTTAAGTCCATCTACATTCCTCGCAACGTACAGTGGATCGCAGACTTCGCATTCTACGGCTGTACCTCTCTTGAAACAATTACCTTTGCACAGGAGCTTATCGATGGCGATACAAGCTGCTGGGGATTCGGTTACTATGCATTCGGAAACTGCACGTCTCTTAAGACCTTCACGTTCCCCTACGATGCATATGACGTTTACTCCTCTGCATTTGAGGGTTGTACCAGCCTTACCGGCGAGATCTATCTCTCCTACCTCTGGTTCTACGGTGCAATGTTCAAGAACTGCACGGGTATTACCGAGCTTCACATCGGCGGCTTCGACTGGTGCGAGAACTGGGCTTATGACGGTAATCACGGTCCCGATTACGCTAACTTCTACGGTTGGACCGAAGAACAGTCTATCTACTTCGATGAGTACACTTATGAGGACTTCCTTTCCGATTATGATACGCTCTTCGATCCCGAGGCTACCGACGAGGTAATGTTCGCTAACTGTGCTGCACACGTATATGACTGTGACGGTAACGAGTTCATCTACGATCACGTAACCGGCGGTCTTATCCACGTTATCGATGCTGAGGGCAACATCATTTACGAGCCCTAATCATTAACAGCACGTAATTAATACTATCCCGAGGCTGAAGGTTAAATGCGGATAGCATCTACTATCCGCACCTTCCGCCACGCAGGCTGCCCCAAGTGCCTTTTTGGTGCTTGAGGCAGCCTTTTTATTTTATTTTTCTAATGACAATTTTTATCAAAAGTAGTAGAATTATTGTGGTTTATTTTGAAAATAAATAAAAACAAAAAATGAGAGGTACTAAAAATGAAGAACTCCAAGCTTCTTTTGCTTCTCCTTGCGCTTTCGCTTGTAGTTTGTATGCTTGTTGCATGCACTCCTAGACCCTGCGATGAGTGTGTGGATGAGGACAAAAACGGCAGATGCGACGTTTGCGACAACAAGTACACCGCTAACGACGACAATACCGACGGCGGTAATGACGACAACGGCGGCAACGAGCCCCTTACCCCTTGCACAGACACCCATATCGACGCTACTATTGACGGCACTTGTGACGTATGCGGTAACACCTACCAGACGATCACCGTAGCAGAGGCACTTGAGCTTTGCGGCGAGACTGCGGGTAACATCACAGAGGACCGTTACTACGTACGTGCTACTGTTAAGACCATTTCCAATACTCAATACGGATCTATGGTTATTGAGGATTCTACGGGTAGCATTTCCGTTTACGGTACTTACAGCTACAACGGTGATCTTACCTTTGATAAGATCGGCTCTACACCTGTAAGAGGCGACGAGGTTATACTTCACTGTATTCTCCAGAATTATAACGGAACCAAAGAGGTTAAGAATGCACGCCTTGTTGGTTTCACCCATACCGAGGCTGACCTTTCCGACTATCAGGAAATG
>JAZRLU010000015.1:0-1486 GCA_045647045.1 Eubacteriales bacterium | reverse complement strand
AATCCACCGAGCTTTTCTGCTGTTTTTGATATAAGCAGATTTTGCGGCTCGTTTGCCTTGCTCATAATCTCGAACATACCAACACCTTGTTCAGCCGCGAGGGAGCTGACAGCGGCAATGGTGGAAGCACCAATCTTACGCTTAGGCTCGTTGATAATTCTCTGAAGTCTGAGATCATCTGTAGTGTTATTAATAACGTGCAGATAAGAAATGATATCCTTTATCTCCTTGCGGTCATAGAATCGCGTGCCGCCGAGAATGCGGTAGGGAATACCGCTTTTTGCAAAGCTCGTCTCAAGCGTACGCGCAAGCTCGTTTATGCGGTAAAGCACCGCAAAATCCGAGTAATGCTTGCCATCGTTCTTTACCGCCTTGGAGATACGGTCTATAATGTACCGTCCCTCCTCGTTTTGATCCGCAAGGCGGCGCAGGGTGATAAGCTCGCCCTTGCCGTTTTCAGACCAAAGGCTCTTGCCGTGGCGCTCGGAGTTGTTCTTTATAACCGCGTTTGCCGCATCGAGTATCGTCTCCGTAGAGCGGTAGTTTTGCTCAAGGCGTATTACGGCTGCATCGGGATAAGTCTTGTCAAAGGAAAGGATGTTTTCAACCGTTGCACCGCGGAAGCGGTAAATGGACTGGTCATCGTCTCCCACAACCATTATATTTCGGTGCTTATCGGCAAGCAGGGACGTGAGCACGAATTGCGCGTGGTTGGTGTCCTGATACTCGTCAACAAGCACGTATTTAAACTTGCTTTGGTAATGCTCGCGCACGTCGGGGCAGGTGCGCAAAAGCTCTACCGTCTTCATTATTATATCGTCAAAGTCTACGGCATTGTTTTGCATAAGCTTTTTTGTGTAAAGCCTATATATGCGCGCAACGTCGGCTGTTCTCGGATCGTGATCGTCTGAAAGCCCGTCTGCATCAAGCAGCCTGTCCTTTGCGCGTGAGATAAGGTTTGCCACCACCTTGGCGGAAAGCCTCTTTTCATCTATTTCAAGCTCCTTCATACATTCGGTAATAAGGCGCTTTGAATCGTCCGTATCGTAAATGGTTATTCCACCGCTTTTGCCGATAAGCTCCCCTTCCGTATTATATATCGGGGAGTAGTCCTTATAGCCAAGTCTATACCCGTGCTTGCGCAGAATACGCAGGCACATAGAGTGAAAGGTTCCTGCCCATATGCTATCGGATTCCATAGTATCTCCAAGCGATGCGGCAAGGCGTGCCTTAATCTCGTTTGCCGCCTTATTTGTAAAGGTTATGGCAAGCACGTTCCAGGGCGGGCAGGGTTCGGTAATAAAGCCGAGAGTATATCCTCTATTTCGGAGGCAGGCAGGGCTTCTGCCGCGCAGCGCCTCCACCGTCTCTTCTGTTACGCCCTCGGGCACGTAGTCGGAAAAATAGGCGTTACCGTAGCGCAAGAGATAGGCTATTCTGTTTACAAGCACCGTAGTTTTTCCGCTGCCTGCGCCCGCAAGCACAA
>JAZRLU010000014.1:0-2716 GCA_045647045.1 Eubacteriales bacterium | reverse complement strand
TTCTGTTACCGTTAATAAGCCCCATTTTATACATAGTATAAAGAAGCTTACGGTGAGAGGGCTTAAATCCGTCTATTTCAGGTATTGCGCGCGATACGATAACGCTCATCGCATACGGCATATAGTTCTTTTCCAGTATCTCGGTTATTGGCTGTACTGTAGCCGGCGCCTCTGTCATTTTTATTTCTTCTGCGGTGATTTTTTTCTTCTTTGTTGCCATTTCCTACTCCGTTACAATTTAATAATATGGTAAGCAGCAGCTCTGATCATTCTGTTGTATAGCGCGAGCCCTATTCCGCTCTTTTCGGGAACGGGAGCATATATTTCGTCAAATTCTTTTTTATCACAGTCTCTTAAAATATCAAAAAGAAGGTGAGCCTGCGAAATTTCATCCGTCTTATCTCCAAAGGTATACGTATAGGCACCTGCGGCTTGTTGCTCAAACAGGCATTTATCCGAAGCATAGCAAAGCACCGCAACGCGGCAAAGCTTGCTTCTTTCATGTACAAGCTTGGTAAAGCTATCCGTATCTCCATCCACAAGATATAACGGGGATTTAGGTGCGTAGTGTCTGTATTTCATTCCGGGAGAAAGAACGGTTTCTCCTTCTCCAAGCGGTGCTGTAACTGCAGCGGCAACGGTTACTGATCCGCAAACGGCTTCAAGGTCGCTTACTGTTATCTTACCGGGGCGCAAAAGCGTAAGAGCACCGTTATTATCGATTTTTACAATTGTAGATTCAAGCCCAAACTCAGCCTCGCCGCCGTCTATAATAACGTCTACGCGCCCTTGCATATCGTCTATAACGTGCTCTGCCCTTGTGGGAGAGGGGCTACCCGAAAGATTTGCAGAGGGGGCAGCTATCGGAACGCCTGAAAGCTGTATAAGCCTTTTTGCGATCGGGTGCGACGGGCAACGTACGGCTACCGTAGAAAGACCTGCGCGCGTTTGCGCGGGTACGGTCTCTTTAGCGGGTAAAACTACCGTAATAGGCCCGGGCATAAATGCTTCGGCTATTAATTTATAAGTATCGTTAACGTAAACGTATTTTTCAGCATCTGCAGGGTGCGCGATATGTATTATCAGGGGGTTATCACTCGGTCTGCCCTTTGCCGCGTAAATTTTAGCCGCAGCATCGGCATTTGTGCCGTCAGCACCGAGACCGTATACGGTTTCTGTGGGGAAAACCACAAGACCGCCGCGCTTTATAACCTGTGCGCATTCCTGCAGGGCTATAGAGGACTTTTCGTCCCACACGTCGTTTATTTTAAAAATTTTAGTGTTCATCAACCTTCGCCCTTAAGACGTTCTGCGGTATCGTATGCTATAAGATCGTTTACAAGATCTCCTATATCTCCGTTGAGGAATGATTCAAAGGTGTACACGGTCTTATTTATTCTGTGATCCGTAATTCTTGATTGCGGATAGTTGTACGTTCTGATCTTCTCGCTGCGGTCTCCTGAGCCAACCTGCGATTTTCTTGTGCTTGCGATCTCGTCTGCCTGCGCCTTTTGCTTCATATCGTAAAGCTTGGTATAAAGGATCTTCAAGGCCTTTTCCTTATTTTGAAGCTGGCTTCTTTCCTGATCGCATTCAATAACTATACCTGTAGGCTTATGAGTAAGACGAACGGCGGATTCGGTTTTGTTAATGTGCTGACCGCCTGCACCGCTTGATTTGCAGGATTCAAATTTAAGATCCTGCACGTTTACCTCAACCTCAACCTCATCGGCCTCGGGGAGCACGGCAACGGTTACGGTAGAGGTTTGTATTCTACCGTTTGATTCGGTTACGGGTATTCTTTGTACTCTGTGCACTCCGCTTTCAAACTTAAAGCGTGAGTAAGCACCCTCACCGATAATATTAAAGGTTATTTCCTTATATCCGCCAAGCTCGGTTTCGTTTGCATTTACGATCTCAAGGGCGAACCTTTCTTTTGTGGCAAACATAGAATACATACGGAAAAGGTCTGCGGCAAAGAGCGCAGCCTCCTCACCGCCTGCTCCCTGCCTGATCTCAACGATAACGTTTTTGCTGTCGTTGGGATCCTTCGGGATAAGCAATATTCGGAGCTGCTCCTCAAGCTCTGTACAAAGAGCTGAGTATTCCCTCACCTCTTCATCTGCGATGTCACGCAACTCTCTTTCAAGAGTGGAGTCATCACGGAGCTCTATAGCATCCTCCATATTCTTTTTTGCAAGCTTATATTCGCGGAACTTTTCTACAATGGGAGAGAGCGAATTGTATTCCTTAACAAGCGCTGTATAACGCTTACCGTCGGACGTTACCTCGGGTAAGGTCATAAGCTGCTCTATCTCTCTGTATCTGTCTTCCGCCGGAATGAGTTTTTCAATCAGCATTTGTTGATCCTATCGGAAATTACTTGATGAATGCGGCACAAGCCTTGTAGGTCTCATAAACGTCCGCCTTGGAAACTACCTCTACGGGCGCGTGCATGGAAATAACGGGAACACCGAGATCTACGGTATCGATGTTGTGGTTTGCGATGTACATAGCAACGGTTCCGCCGCCGCCTGCATCAACCTTACCGAGCTCTGCAGTCTGCCAGATAACGCCGTTATCAAGGAAGAGCTTGCGTACAAAGCCCATATACTCCGCGGATGCATCGGAAGTGCCGGACTTACCTCTTGCACCTGTGTACTTGCTTATAACGGTACCGCAGGATATAATAGCGCTGTTTCTCTTCTCATAAACG
>JAZRLU010000013.1:0-6277 GCA_045647045.1 Eubacteriales bacterium | reverse complement strand
AATCTATACCGCATACTCCGGCTGTGTACTCAATAGCCTTAATGTGTGCAAGTGCAAGATCCACTACGTGGATGTAATCTCTTACGCCGGTACCGTCTTTGGTATCATAATCATTACCGAATACGCTAAGGCATTCAAGCTTGCCTGCAGCAACCTTTGCTATATAGGGCAAAAGGTTATTGGGAATACCCTTGGGATCCTCACCTATAGTACCGCTCTCGTGCGCACCGATGGGATTGAAGTATCTGAGAATGCAAGCAGAAAACTCGGGATCTGCTGCGCAGCAATCCTTAAGTATGCGCTCTATCATAAGCTTAGTTTCGCCATAGGGATTAGTTGTAGAAAGGGGGAAATCTTCCTTGATCGGAACAGTCTTGGGGCTTCCGTATACCGTAGCAGAGGATGAGAATACAATTCTCTTAACTCCGTGCTTGTTCATGGAATCAACGAGATTGAACGTTCCGGTGAGATTGTTATGATAATATCTCAAAGGAATTCTGCAGGACTCGCCAACAGCCTTAAGACCTGCAAAGTGTATAACAGAATCAATATCGGGATGCTCGTCAAACACGCGATCAAGCAGCTCGCTATCAAGAAGATCGCACTTGATGAACTCGGGGCGCTTGCCCGTAATAGCTTCGATCCTATCAAGAACGCAAAGCTTACTGTTATAAAGATTATCAACTATAACAACGTCATATCCGCACTTGATAAGCTCAACTACAGTGTGAGATCCAATATAACCGGTACCTCCGGTAACTAAAATCGACATAATCTTCACCTCTTACATATAATCACTCCGTTATAGGCAAAATGCGCCAAAACGGATAGGCAAAACAATAAATTATCCAAAACTAAAGCAAAGAGAGTAGACGTGCTACTCTCTTTACATAATATTAGTTAGCGTAAACACTAACCTGCTTCTTGCCACCGGCAATGTGCTCAAACTTAACAACACCGTCAACAAGCGCAAAAAGAGTATCATCGGAACCAATACCAACGTTAGTACCGGGATGGATCTTTGTTCCGCGCTGTCTTACAAGTATGTTGCCGGCAATAACTGCCTGACCGTCAGCCTTCTTAACGCCGAGACGCTTAGACTCGGAATCACGGCCGTTCTTAGTAGAACCAACGCCCTTTTTATGAGCGAAGAATTGCAAACTGAGCTTCAACATTTCATAATCCTCCATATTAATACTGGCATTACGCCGCAGTTAATGGCTTATATTTCCCTTTCGATCTCTTTAACGTCGAGGTATTCGTAATTATCCTCAAGCAGATCCATAAGCTGAAGGAAATAAGCCTGTATAAGTCCCGAAACAGCGTACTGTTTCTTTTCATCGGGCTCAAAATCAGGGAGCGCCGACTTGACGATAACACGGATGTTTGTAGTTTCATCGTCGATAGTATACTCAACGTTGGATGCATACGAAACCTCTATGGCATTGATGATAAGCATCGTCATCGCAGAAAGTGCCGCGCAAAGCACGTCATCTCCCGATTCGCCGTATCCCGTATGTCCCTGCTCTTCAAACCCGTAGTAAACGCCGTTTGACTTATAAAAAGTAATCGTTGTCATTTCGATTAGCCTTCGATCTTTTCGATCTGGATCTTAGTATAATCCTGGCGATGACCGATCTTCTTCTTCTCGTTCTTCTTCGCCTTATACTTAATGACGTCGATCTTCTTGGACTTGCCGTTCTTAACGACACTTGCAACAACAGTTGCACCTGCAACGTAAGGAGTACCAACAGAAAGAGTCTCGCCGTTTACTGCAAGAACCTTATCAAAGGTAACCTTCTCGCCTTCAGCAACGCCAAGCTTCTCTACGAAGATAACGTCACCCTCAGCAACCTTGTACTGCTTTCCACCTGTTACAAAAATAGCGAACATGAAAAAGCACCTCACTTTCAGTAAGAAATCGCTACATTAGGCGTTTGACAAGCAAACTTTTGGAGCCTAACCATAAGCGTCAAAACATTATATCACGAAAAAACACGTATGTCAATACCAAAAGAAGAAAAAATGCACAATTTTTTTGATTTTTTTGATATATATTGTTCAAAAAATCCGCATTTTCCTTTATTTTATAAAATAATGCGCCGCAAATCGGCACGTTATCGCAAAAGAGGCCGCCCATACGGTTTAAAATACGGGCAGACCTCTTCTTTTTGATCTGTTATATCCGCGATCAGTTCTCTTCCTCGCAGCCTTCGCAGCCTGCGCAATTACCGTCGCAAATCTCAACGTCTCCAAGCTTTTCGCCGCATGCAGGGCAAACTACCTCAGCTATATCAAGCGTATCGCTAACGCAGATAATTTCGCCGCAGGAGGGGCAAACCACCTCATCGTATCCCGAATCATCATCCTCAAAATCATTATCAAATGCGTCCTCAAAATCCGAATCGAAGTCCTCGTCCTCTTCGTCGTAATCCTCCTCGTCGTCAAAGTAGAAATCCTCTTCTACCGCGCCAAGATCCTCGTCAAGCTCTTCAACGTATTCGTTAAGCTCGTTAACTGCATCCTCAAGCTCGTCAATACGCTCTGCCATCTTCTGAGTGAGCTCGATAAGCGCGTTTATAAGCTTGCCCTCTTTTGTGGTAAGATCAAGCTCAAGACCGTCGCTAAGGCCCTTGATATAAGCTGCATTTTCTCTGATATCCATTTTATATACCTCCTATTTTTGCGCAAAATACCCTCCCATGGCGGGAAGGTATTATTGCTTTAAATATTAAACTCTCTCGATGTAGTCACCGGTTCTGGTGTCTATCTTAAGAACGTCACCCTCGTTGATGAAGATCGGAACCTTGATAACCGCGCCGGTCTCAAGAGTAGCCGCCTTGGTAACGTTGGTAGCCGTATCACCCTTAACGCCGGGCTCGGTCTCGGTTACTGCGAGCTCTACGAATGTGGGGGGCTCAACAGAGAATACGTTGCCCTTCCAAGAGGAAATACGGCAAGTGGTGTTCTCTTTTACAAATCTGAAGTTATCGCCGAGCTTATCGCTGTTAAGGGGAACCTGATCATAGGTCTCAGGATCCATGAAGTAGTAAAGCTCGCCATCGGTGTAAAGATACTCAAGATCCTTACGCTCGATTACCGCGTTCTCGAACTTAGCGGTGGGGTTGAAGGACGCCTCACGGATAGCACCGGTAACAACGTCTCTGTACTTGGTTCTAACAAACGCTGCTCCCTTACCGGGCTTAACGTGCTGGAACTCGATTACCTGATAAACCTTACCCTCCATCTCAAAGGTAAGACCGTTTCTGAAATCGCCTGCTGTAATCATCTTATCATTTCCTTTTCTTGGCGAATTAAGATTTGTCACTTGATAAAACGGTCCGCCAAAACCGCTCAAGGTCCGGGCATTTATAACAGCCCATAGTTAACATAGGTATTTTACTATATTTTTTTGAATTTTGCAATAGGTAAACGAAATATTTTTAATATTTTTGCAAAAAAATCTGCAATTTTACATAATTTCGATCAATTCCTTGGGAGAATGAGTGAAATTATATATTCCATCTTCCCTAACCGCAACCATATCCTCTATTCTGCATCCGTATTTTCCGAAAAGATAGATACCCGGCTCAACCGTTACTATCTCACCAACACGAAGCGCCCTGCCCGACCAAATGCGGGAAAGTCCCGGCTTTTCGTGGATAAAGAGTCCTACGGCGTGGCCAAGCGAGTGACCGAATGCACCGCGATATTCGGGTACAGCATCAATAATATCACGCGCCGCCTTATCGCAAAGTGCGCAATCCGCACCTGCGCGTACAGCCTCAAGTCCTGCCTTCTGCGCAGCAAGAACGGTGTTGTAGAGCCTCTTTATCTCTTCATCAGCCTTACCGATAACAACGGTTCTTGTCATATCAGAGCAGTATCCGCAATACTTTGCACCGAAATCCATAGTGAGGAAGCCCTGCTTAAGCTTTACGTTGCGAGGAGTGCCGTGCGGAAGCGCAGAGGCATCTCCGGACACCGCAATAGTATCAAATGCAAAGCCCGAGGCACCAAGCCTGCGCATACGGTATTCAAGCTCTGCGGCAACCTCTATCTCGGTCATATTGGGCGTAAGCACGGAAAGAGTCTCGGCAAATGCGCGGTCGGTAATATCCTGCGCCTTTTGCATCATTGCTATCTCTTCGTCATCCTTAAGCTGGCGCAGCTGCTCAATAGTATCGGTTATGCTTACAAACTCAACGAAGGGGTAATTGCGGCAAAGCTCCGAATATGAGAAGAAGGAAACGCTTCCGCCCTCAAATCCAACTCTTTTGCAGCTCTCCTCCTTAAGAATGCGCGTAACCTCATCAACCTTTTTCTCGGGCATAAGTATTTCATAGCCCTTTGCAGCACCGTTAACAGCCATTTCATAATAGCGGAAGTCTGTTATCATAACGGCTCTATTTGCGGTAATAACAAGCATACCGTCGGTAAATGCAAAACGGGAAAGGTAATGCTGATTAAGCTCATCAAATACAAGCACGGCATCAAGCCCCTGCTCTGCCATTTTTTCTCTTAAGCGTTCTGTTCTGTTCATATCAGCTCTCCATAATATTTTTTCATAATAAGCGCATCGCGGGACTGTGTACCTGCAGATTCACAAATCACCGTAGGTGAATATCCGCCGCGAGCTATTGCCTCAACAAAAGGCTTGTAATCGGGGCCGAAGAGGTTATCGTCAAACGTCAAATGGCGTTTTTCTCCCTTATCGGTCCACTCTATCTTTGAAAAATGGCAATGCAGCTCATTTGCAACCTCGCCACCCATTAAGCGCTCTATTTTATCAAAAACACGCAAAAAATCATCCGTAGTATTAAGTGCCTCTCCGCAATCGCGTGCGCGCAGGTGGCCAAAATCAACGACCGGTACAAAAGCAGGGTGTATTCTGCAAAGCTCAAGCACCTCGTCAAGCGTGCCGAGCTGATTCTTTTTACCCATGGTTTCAATGCCGAGCTTTATGCCGTGAAGCGGTATTTCGCGTGCAACCACAGCAAGTGTATCGGCAGAAAGTCGCATCGCCTCATCGCGTGAAATTTTCGCGCAGGAGCCGCAATGCACAACTATAGTACCTGCACCAAGGAGTCTTGCAGCCTCCACGCTTTCGCGGATGTAATCAACGCTCTTAAGCCTTGTTTGCGGAACCACTCCCGACAAGGATATAAAGTAAGGCGTATGCAGCGACATTTTTATTCCGTACGTTGCCGCAGCCTTTCCTATAGCGGAAAGCACCGCAGGGCTTGCGGAAATGCCGTTCCCTGCCTCGTACTCGTAGGCATCAAGCCCAAGCTGCGATAGAAATCTCGGCGCATCTGTTGTAGATCTATAGCCGGCAAGGCGAAAATCATCGCAATTACCGCCGGGACCGAAGAATGGCTTCATATCTGCCCTCCCGTATGTGTTTTTCTGTATTTACGCATTATCGGGCGCTCCAAAAGGCGCTTAAATCGCGTAAAGGGATCCTTTTTATCGTTTATCGGAGGAACTACCGCGGCAAGCACGCCCGCGTTACGCGCAGCCCATACGTCCGTAAGTATCTGATCACCCATCATTACGGTTTCGCACGGCTTTACACCAAGCCTGTCCATCGCAAGCAAAAGATTTTTCTTAAACGGCTTTGCCGCCTTATAATATGCCGGCAAGCCGAGCACGGAGTTAAAAAGCTCTACTCGCTCCTTTCCGTTATTGGAAACGAATGCGCAGCCTATCCCCTCCTCACGAAGTGCGTCGATCCAGCTTATCACGTGCTCTCCGGGCATAGGATGCTCATAGGGCTCAAGCGTATTATCTATATCGAGCAAAACACCCTTGATGCCGAGATCCTTCAGCATTTGCGGGGTAAGATCGTTAAATTTATCAAAAACAAAATCGGGTACAAGCGTAAACTTCATTAAGCCACCTACTAATTTTATTACAAATATTTTACCAAGAAACTGTATAAATGTCAAGCATAAGAAAACAAAAAACACCGCTATTGCGGTGTTTTTATATGCCTTAAACGAGATAAAAGGTCAAAAATCGAGGTAAAAGCGAACAAAAGGTCAACTGTTTTGCAATTTGTTCGCTTTTCTTTTTGCACTTCTGACTCGTTTCTTTTCAGCTTTTCTGTAAATCTTCTGCTTCGCTTTTATGTATGCTACGTCTCCACAGATAGGAAATGCCAGCATTATAAGACCCATAATCACAATACCAACATATGTTGTATCAATCGCCTCGGAGGTCATTTTGTTATTGTCAATCACAATGTCATTGATATAAATTTCCACCACCCAAG
>JAZRLU010000012.1:0-5765 GCA_045647045.1 Eubacteriales bacterium | reverse complement strand
GGCCCTTGGTGACAGTGATCACCGGTACATCCTCCCGCAAGGCGGGCAGCACCTTCTGGGCAAACCACTCCACGCCAAAGCTGCTAACGCCGCCTATTATAAAGTCCGCCCCCGCTATCGCCTCGCAAAGGTCCTCTATATGATAATATCGCACGCCCTCCGGGAAATCCTTATCAAACTTCGGATGTCTGCCGCATTTTTTGCATGCATCGATGATTTCCCTATCAAGGTGTGTACCAACAAGCCTTACCTCGTTTTTGTTTTCCGCAGCGGGGAAAGCTAAGGCAGAGCCCATCATTCCCGCACCTACTATAGTTATTATCGACATATAAATTACCTCCGAAGGCGCGTACCCGTGTCACATTTTAAGCGTTATATTGAAATATTTTTCCTGAAATTCGGTAAGCCTTATAATTTCCTCTGCGGTAAACGTTACGCCCTCCGGCGCTACCACAAGCTTATCCTCTACATCATTCTCCCTATGTATTCGTGCAATAACAGTGCCGCTGATGCTTTTGATCGGCTTATCT
Source organism: Eubacteriales bacterium (assembly GCA_045647045.1). Taxonomy (GTDB): domain Bacteria; phylum Bacillota; class Clostridia; order Oscillospirales; family CAG-272; genus UBA1740. The sequence continues at coordinate 5,235 of JAZRLU010000012.1, read as the reverse complement.
GTGCCAAGCACGTAGGCATCCTGCCACTCGCCATCCCCTGCGATCTCGCCCTCTACATAGCCGTAGTTGATCGGGTATATCATATCGGGGTAATCAGGGTGGTGAGAGCCTATAGGGCGGTCTACGGTTACCGTAACCTGCATTCCTACGGTTATCATATCAAATCTCCTTGCCGCCGTTGTATTTTGTATCAGGCCCGTCGGCATAAAGGTGCGAGATATCCGAATAGTAAAGGCATCTTGGCGCGGTTATGCCATTTTCGTTGTTCTTAAACTCCACAGCGGTAACACCCGTGTGCGCATAATCAAAGGATGCCCACATAATATGGATCGGAATGTGGAGGAGCACCGAAAGCCACGCCCTTGCAAAATCGGCATGGCAAAACAGAGCCACCTTTTCCTCGTTACGCCTTAAAAGCCAAAATACGAACGCCACCGCACAATTCAGCTCCAAAATCCAAAATCACGTAATCATTTTGAGAGAAAACCGTAATTTTCGGCTCATCAAGACTGATTTGAAGATCTTGCTTGACAAAAAGATTTTCACACGTCGCCCCATTTGAAGCAATCACTTTTTTAGGAAAAACATATTCGTTCATTTCCTTACCTCGTACGTTAATTATTCAACCGTTGACCTTTTTAGGTAAAACGGTGTAAGATTCGGATATCTTTTTAAAATCGTATTTATTGCATTCTTTTTTCTGTTAGAGCGCACCGCGCCGTCACACTCAAACTCGTAAAGTGTCACCGTTGCGTCAAAAAGGCAATTTTGGAAGACTGCGGAATGCTTACTGATAAGCAGCTCTATCATTGCCACAACGTCTTTGGGCGTCACACTTTTATTTACTTTATACTGTATAACATTGTAGTTCACCGAATACGTTCGCCCGCCTTTCCTAGCGCTATTATAGCATAAAGCGGGGGGCGTGTCAACACATCCGCCCGCTTCTTCTGTATTCGCAAGGCGTTACTCCCACGTGGTGCACAAAGGTGCGCGAGAATGACGGCACGGAGTTATATCCTGCAGCACGTGCTATCTCATTGATTTTCATATCGGTTTGTAAAAGCTGCGACTTCGCTGCCGCCATTCTTGAATTGATCAGATATTGCTGCGGTGAAAGACCGTATTTTTCTATAAAAATGCGATACATATACTTCTCGGAGTAACCGATCTTTTTTGCAATATCCGCCATCTTTATCGGGTGCATATAGTTCGCCTTGATAAACAGCCTTATTTTTTCGGCGTAATTTTCGCACTCTTCCGTTTCCTTGCCAACCTTTGTTGATAAGAGGGATAAAACAGCTGTCAGCGTAGCTTTTGCTGCAACGCAAGCTTCATCCTCGGGGGAGTCTTTTGCAGTTAGCTCGGTTCTTGAAAACAGCATTGCGGCAATATCGCCGTGCTTGACTTCAAAAATCTGATTTTGATCGTGAGAAAGCCCAATTCCGCAAAACAGTTGTTTTATTCCGCTGCCTGAAAAGCCTATCCAATAATGCTCATAATCAGGGCTTGTGGTAAAGATATGGTATTTACCCTTTGATACAAAAAAGGCATTACCGGCACTCACCTCTGTGCCCGAAAAATCACAGTTTCCCTTTACAACGTAGTGCAAAATATACATTTCCCTTGACCACGGGCCAACGGTAACGCGCTTATCCAAAACGGAGTGACCAAACTCAATTACGTAAAGCTCACTTTCACGAAAAAAGAAGTGCTTTAAAAATCTTTGCATACCGATACCCCCAACGCTTTATATAAGTGATTATAGCATTATTTTTATCTATAATCAACGCTTTTTTGAAAAAAAAGAGTAATTCGGATAAATTGTAGTGTAATATATGCATTGAAATATACGGGAATTTGCAATATACTTGATTTTAGAATAGGCAAAAAGAGGAGAACGATATGTATTCTAAAAACGCACCGAACAGCGAAAAAACGAGAGGCGGAAAAATATATCACAGCAAGGATAAAAGGAGCTGTTATTTCCCGCCTCTTCTATCTAACGGAGATATATCCTTTGCCCCCGATGCCGAGGGTGTGCTGGATTACGTAAACGACAACTTCAAGCCGAAAATGAAATACGCCTTTGACGGTATAGTTGTGCGCGCCGGCAGACGAAGCGGCAGATGCTATAACCTCAACACACGCCTCTTCCCTCTTGGAAAATTCACGTTCAGCGAAGGCTCGGCTCTCACGGAGTGGTCGCAAGAGCTTTTCTGTGAGAGCGGCTATTTTGAAAGCAGCTGCAGCTATATAGACGGTAATACCGTTCATTCGCAAGGATTTATTCACCCGAGCTGTAATATATACGCACTCAAAAAGAAATTCGCGCAAAAGGCGAATGCCGAATTTAAGCTAACGCTTGAAGGCTACTGCAAGGCAATCGGAGACTATATGAGCATTACCAACGTTGTGCGTGAGGGTAACGTGTGCCGTATTGAATTTAAAATGTATGGAATAAAGGTATTTCTCGGGACGATATGCTGCTTTGTGGATAAGGATTACAAGCATGAGATATGTGATAAAGGCGTAACGCTGCATTTTTGTGCAAACGCCGGCGAAGAGGTATGCTTCTATTACTATCTTGAGGATGATATGGAAGGCAAGGACTACAAAAGGGAGACGGATGCCCTGTATCAAAAAATCAAAAAATGCGGATACCTCGGGCTCTTTAGGGAATGCGTGTCTCATTTTGATAGCTTTTACTCGCTCGGTTACGTACGCTCATCGGATAAGCGACTCGAAGATATCTATAAAACCGCACTATACGGTGTAAAATGCAATACCACAAAATCAAGCGTTGCAGTTGGCCTTAATAACGGTGCGTGGGACGGAAAATACTTTGCCTTTGATGAATATACATCGTTTTGCGGACTACTTGGCGCGGGCAGACTTGACCTTGCGAAGCGCGTACCGAGTTATAGGCTGTACAAATGCCTTGACAAGGCGATAAAGCTGGCATCCGACTCTCACAGAAATGAGAAGACCGAGCTTATGGCAAAATTTCATTGGCAAACGGGTGAAGAGGATGCATTTGAGCTTGCGAACATTGGGCACTGGCTTGATCACGTTTTCCATATTCCATTGATAGGGATCGCTGCTTTTGAATATTACGAGTACTCAATGGATAAGGATTTTTTATCCGAATGCTACCGCATGATACGTGCGTGCGCAAAGTTCTTTACAAAAGAGATGCTGTACCGTGACGGTGACAAACTCTATATCGGCAAATGCACAGACCTTGAAAGGCTCGGCTCGGCGGTAGAAAATCCGTTTATGACGACTTGCGGCGCAATAGCATTGCTTGAACGATGCGCACTCGCAGCAGATATCCTCGGTATTGATAAAAGCTACCGTGCCGAGTGCGAATACGTTGCAAAAAAGCTGCGCGAAAATTTACCGACAGAGGGGGGCATGTACGTGCCGTATCTTGGCTGCGAGCAGAAAAGCATCGCGGTATTTGCGGGCAAATTTCCCTTCAATGTAATTGATAAAGCAAGCGAAGCACAAGCCTTGGCCTGGGATGACTATGAGCGCAACCAGGAAAGCTACGGAAATATGTACCCCGTTGGCAAAGGGCTTTCCCCGTGGTATGCCGGCTGGAAGGCTGTTGCATACGCAAGGGTTGGCGACAGATATAGAGCTTACGCCGCACTCACACAAATATACAATTCCGTCGGGGCGTTTGACGAAAGCTTTGAGATAAACGAGGAGAACGTTCATTACAGACCGTGGTTTTCTACGGCGGCAGGCGTGTATATTACCGCTGTTAACGAGATGCTGCTGCAAACGCAAGGAAACACTGTTAAGATCCTTCCGGGCATCCCTCACGAAATTGACGTTGCCTTCAAGCTTGCAGCAAAGGGCGGTATTACGGTTGAGGCAAAGGTAGAAGGCGGCGAGCTCTCATTCGTTAAAATCACAAAAAACAGCAATGATGTGAGCGAAAATTACGTTGTTGAATTTTAATTCTATAACTTCGTGTAAGTGACACAAAAAAGAGGGCGAAGATTCCAAAAAAACGGTTTCTTTGCTCTCTTTTCTTTTTATGGGCAAGCCAATGGTTGTCAATTAGTCGCGTACGTTACCGTGTTTTGTACTGCCTGAAAATATAACTTGTTATTCTACATCATACCACTCATCACCGATTTTGAAATATCTAACAGGCTCGTTAGTAATGAAAAAGAACCCCTCTTGAAGCTCATATTCTACACCTGAGATCGTAACGGTTGTAGCTGTAATCAATTCGTATGGAATATCCCAAATTGGCGATGTTCCAATTTCATCGGCTTTATAGATCCCCGACTTCGCAATAAGATTGTAATATCCGTCTTTCCCTTTAATTGTATAAAGCTTTCCAACGACGTAATTGTCTTTTGTAAACACCTTGTACGTGTAATCTTCTTCTGAAACAGTGCACCCCCAGAAATGCTTTTTAACAGGTTTGAATCCTTGCAAATGTGACCAACAGCGCCCGTCGTCCAAAATTCCTCCGAATGAAAAATAATAAATTCGATAATCGCCGGTATCGATATAATCTTCATCCTCAAAGCCACCGGCAGCCATCTCGGGCGTAAGGCCGTAGCTTCCGTTATATATTGCAAACGGAATACAAATTACCGCAACGAATAAAACCAAAAGTATTGACCATAACACAATTTCCCCGATAATCCGCAGCTTTCTATTCTTTTCTATGATTACATTCTCAGGCTCTTTAGTAGCGATCTCCGATGCGCTGATATCAAAGAGACGCTCTAACAAAGCCATTGATTCCGGATTGGGTAAGCCAAGACCGTTTTCCCATTTTGCAACCGTACTACGGCTCACAAAAAGCTTTTCCGCCAATTGCGCCTGCGTAAGGCCGTGCTCTGTTCTCAATTGCTTTAAATTTTCCTTAAATTCCATATACATTACCTCCGTGCACCTATATTATAGCACAGATGAGAAAAAAGTGTTGTTACTTTTGTGTTACTTTAAAATCTGTCATAGTTACGTGTGTTACTATATACAAAAATATAAGTTAAGTATTGCAAAAGCGCGTTATATAAAAACAAAAAGCAGTCCTTTTCAGAACTGCTTTATGTACTCGTAGGACGGAATTGCAACTCAATAGAATGAAGATTTGCGAAGCAAATCAACCTTACTTCTTCACTATTACCTCTTACCTATTACTTCAAAAATCCTGAATGCGAATTTTAGTGAAAAGTGAAGAGGTAAAAAGTAAAAATCCTG
>JAZRLU010000011.1:0-10840 GCA_045647045.1 Eubacteriales bacterium | reverse complement strand
ATACCTTTCATCCTATGCACCCGATATAAGCATCAAGGCAAAGGCATATGCCGCCGCAGGCAGCGATGCGCGTATGAACGGCTGCGAGATGCCCGTTATCAAGTCGGAGGCCAAGCGGTCTTAGGAAGACAATTAGGGGCTACAACTCCTTGGCTCACAGAACGACATGGCTACGATCCGACTTATACCTTTCATCCTATGCACCCGATATAAGCATCAAGGCAAAGGCATATGCCGCCGCAGGCAGCGATGCGCGTATGAACGGCTGCGAGATGCCCGTTATCATCAATTCCGGCAGCGGTAATCAGGGTATGACGGCATCTATACCCGTAATAGTATACGCAAGGGAGATCGGCTCATCCGAGGAAAAGCTTTACCGTGCGCTTGCCCTTTCCAACCTTCTTACGGTACATATAAAGAACGGTATAGGCACGCTTTCCGCGTATTGCGGCGCGGTTGCGGCAGGCGCGGCGGCAGGTGCGGGAATAGCATATCTGTACGGTGGCGGACTGCGCGAGGTTGCACATACGCTTGTAAACGCGCTTGCAATAGATTCGGGGCTTATTTGTGACGGTGCAAAGGCAAGCTGCGCGGCAAAGATCGCAACGGCGGTAGAAAACGGCATTCTCGGCTTCAACCTCTTCCGCTCGGGCAATCAGTTCTTCGGTGGAGACGGTATCGTAACCAAGGGTGTAGAAAACACAATAGCAAACGTTTGCCGCCTTGCAAGAGACGGTATGAAGCAAACCGATGCCGAGATACTTAAAATAATGATAGGCGAGGAAGCTTAAGCTTTGCAAAAAGCTTCATAATAAAATAAAAAGAGGAGTTATGCTTTTACATAATTCCTCTTTCTTTTTATGTCAAACCGTGGTTACCACCAAGTATACAAATGCCGCAATCTGCAGGCAAACGCCAATCACGTTAAGCACAACGAAGTACCAATGCCTTGTTTTGTGGTTGAATATAAGCATTCCGAGTGCGCCGCCAAGACCGCCGCCAAGCACGGAGCATATAAGCAGCACCCACTCCGGCACTCTCCAGGCGCCGGACATAGCTCTGAACTTATCAACGCCGTAGAGTATAAGCGTAACAAGCGATATCGCCCCAAAAACTATCATTGCAATTTCAAGGATATGCATACTGTCTCCCTTCGCCGCATATGGCGGCTGTGTAAATTGTATCACCTTTGGCGGCAAAAGTCAATAGTATGGATAAAATCAGCGTAGCCTTTATTTTATGCTGAAGGTGAATTTGCCGCCGCTCGCACGCGCGGTGAGGTGGATAATATAAAGCTGCTTTGTTTTCCAGTTGCCCTCAACGCCGATATCGTCAACGTCAAATGCCTCTATGCGCGGTACAAGAGTGGCGCTGTAGCTCATAGCCCTGCCCTCGGCAAGCATAATGCTGCCATCCTCTACTGTGGGGCACACGTGCGTTATAAAGCGGAAATCTATCTCGCGCTCACAGTCAAGCTCTATCTCATCCGTTACGCGAACCTCGCCGCCTGCAAGCACGCACTCCCTTGTGTAGGAAGCTATACCCGCCTCGGGAAGGTAAGCGTTCTTTATCTGCATCTTAACGCCGCCGCTTTCCACGTCATAAACCTCGTCGCAGGATGCATAGCGCGCGCCTTCCTTTTCTCCTATACCGTCAAAGGTGGGCAGGTTGTGGTATTGCGATTGCATATACCAAAGCTCATAGCGGCGTGAGGAAAAGGTTTGCTTTTTGTATTTGCCTGCACCCGTGTCAATTATTACGGGGTTGCCGTTATAGTAAACAACAAAGCTGCCAACGTCATTGTGGTTGTGGCTTTCGGCATTGTTGCCGCCCTTCATTGCAACAAATAAGCCCTTTTCGGGGTCCTCGCTCTCCCTTGCTATCATAACCTTAAGATCGGGGAACCATATGCGCCTGTCCGCCTTAGGCGATTCGGGGGCAGGGGTAGGCGTGGTAAGATTGCATATAGCGCGCCAAACGTGTGTCCACGGCATCTTAACGTCATCTATAGCCGCCATTGCCGCACCGAAGGAGATAAGGGTAGGGGATGAGCAGCGCTTGCCCATCCTTTGTATCATCGTGCCGTCGTGGTGGCAGGAGGGCGCACAGTCTGCAAAGTTAACAAAGCGCTTCTTGCCGTTTATATTAAATTTTACCACGTATTCGCACATAGGGCGGATAAGCGGATGATCAAATACGTCGATTCCGCCACCCGTCATTTCATAAATAAGCTCAATGCAGTCAAAGTATGATGCACCGGCGCCGCCCCAATATCCGGGGCCCTCGTCGCATCCGCCGTCGGGCGCGTAGCCTGCGGTAAACTTGTCAAGCGCCCTAAGCGCACGGTCAACTATACGGCGGCGCTTGTATGTGTCTCGCTCTGTAAAGGCGGTAACAAAAAGAACGTTTGATATAGACCACGGGCACCAGTTGTTTGGCGCCTTGCCGTTATCACCCGCCCACCAGAAGCGGCAGTTTAAAAACGGCACCGTAATGCGCGCGTTAAGCTCGTATAAAAGCTTTTCGCATATAACGGGGCTTGTAGCATCAAGCTCATCACGCAACAGGTGGTATGCAAGCGCAAGCACCGCCGCGGTAGGCGCAGAAAAGATATCTATACCGTGTAAGCGATCTCCAAATGCCGCAGGTAAGCCAAATTCATTATGCGTAGGATAGTTTGAAAGGTGCGCAGGGTATATCCACGTAGATTCCTCCAGCGTTGCCCACAGCACGTCTATAAGCTTATCCGTAAATCTGCCCTGCCTCTCATAGCTTTCCGCTATTACAAGGTTAAGCAGCATAGCGCGGCGCTTTGTGCAAAGCTGCTCGTAATTAACACGGGTGCCGTCCTTGTAAAATTCAAGGAAAAGGCTTGCAGGAAGGATCGGTATTACCTCTGTAAGATTTTCCTCTGCGCGCTTCACGATTCGTTCTGCCTTTTCGGGCACAAGCGTAAGTGCGGATTTAGGACACGTGCGTATGAAATCCTCATACGATAGGGTTTTTTCTGCGGATGCTCTCATTTCGCTAAAGACCGTTGCCATAGTTTTTTCCTCCGTTATAATTATAATACAGCTTGTGTTTAGATATATAACTTATACATTTATTATAGCTTATACGCGCGCGCTTTTCAAGCGGTATTGGATTTTTCTTTGCAAAAAGCTTACCCAACACGCGCAGGTAGGCTGTAGTCCCTTCGTTTTAATAAAAATCGGCAGAAGCACCCTTTTCGGTGCTCCTGCCGTGCTTATTTTGTTGCTTTGGCGTATTCCGCCATTTTTTACGTTGTCGGCTCTTCAACCTCGCCGCCCGTTTCACCGCTGGCGTCATCACCTGTGCCGCTATTTGATGCAGCAATGGTAACCGTCTGCGCATTTGTGTTATTGTTAAGCGTTGTTGAAGTCGTACCGTCCGTTATGATAAAGGTAATGCCGCTTGTTGTAGCCTCTGCCGTAAGCAATGCCTTGATCGTAACGTCCTCGCTGCCGGGATTGGTAACGGTTATAAGATAGGTAGCCGCCGTAGTAACGTTGCCGTTTTCATCCTTGACCGCAGGGGTGTAAAGATAATCAACGGTAAGATCTACCTCCTGTCCGTAAGCAAAGTACAGATTGATAAGATCTTTACCTGCGGTGACGGTAGGTGAGGTGTCCGTGTCCTTCGTATCGGGGAAGGCTTCGGCAGCGGTAACCTCTTTAGCATCATATGTCTGATCCGCTATAACGTTACCGTCGGCATCTGTTGCGGTCACCTGCTTGGTGTAAGTAACCGTTTCATTTGTGCCATCGATAACCGTAGTTTTTGTGATTACGGTAACCGTGTAAACGCCCGTGTTAAGGTTGTGGTCCCGATACGTTGTACGGTCTATCGTTGTTATAACGCCCTGCAGCGTCATCGTATTACCGTTTTCCTTAAGCACCGTGCTCATACCTATATATTCTGCCTTTATTCCGCCCGTGGTAGAGTGCGTTACGGTGATACCGTTCTCATTTTTAAAGATGATATCACCCGTAGCACCGTTTATGGAAACGAATGCGGAATCAGAGGGATCAACCTTGTCACAGGTCTCACCGGGAGCAAGCAGCTCAACTCCGTTAGGGATAGTTGCTGCGGTCTTTTTCTCGGTTATCTTCTCCTGATCCTTAACTCTCTCAATAAGCTGCGCGTTAGCCGCAAGGTCAAGGTAAACAAGGTAAGCACCCATTCTTCCGGCGGTTGATCCTATCGCATACTCACCTGCATTAACGGGAACTTCAAAGTAATAAGCTCTGTTATTTGTCCATCCGCCGTATTCACTACTGTGTGTTATCCATCTGCAATCAAATACCATTTCATAGTCGGCGGGAACTTTATCCTTTCCGGTTTCAACGCCGTTAACGGTGTAAGTATATACATAGGCTTTGCTTGTGTCGATATCATCGTTCGCATTGAGCTTGGCGTATACCTTGTTTATTTCTTTGATCTCAACAATGATAGTTTCATCATTGGGGTCGCGTATTATCTCATATATAGAGAAGAACGAATTGTTATCAGGATCTTCTGCCGTATAATAAGAACCGCCTACGAAATTGATAAAACCTCTGTCGTACAGATTGAAGTCGATGCAGTTTGTGGGCATCTGATAATTGGGGATATCTTTTCCGTTAAGATGCGCGTTTATCGTTACAAGGTTAGATAGTGAAACCGATGCTTGCATAAAGTGCAAACCGTAACAGTTGTTATCGGCTGTTATAGACTTACGGAAATCCGCATAGCAGTCTGCGTATTTCTGAAGTCCGAGCAGCGAAAGATGACTTGCTGAAGGTTGAGCATTTATAGTTTGGAAGCTAGTGCTGTTTTTGTAGGTTTTATACGTCATTGTATAGGGCGTGGTATAGTTGCTCATATTCGATTCGCCATAACGTGAAATACGTATATTACCGTTAGCATCGTATTCATCTTTTTCAATTGCGCCCCACTGTGAAGCTATGATGTATCCCGTATTGTTGTCGGATACGGAGTACTGATTATTTGTGCTGTCAAACGCCAAAGGAATATAAGTTATACCTGCTCCGGTTACTACCTTTTCTCCATTTTCGTTGTAGGTGTAGTTTTCGGTTGAGTTGTCAATGTATTCAACCTCGCTGAGAACTATTTCTTTCGCAGTTGTACCGGAGGCGGTTATCGTAGCCTTGGTGATTTCTATCGGTTCCGATTGCTGTGACTGCGTCAAGGTTAGTCTGTTTTGAGAGTCAGCGGTCTGGAAAACAAAGTTTGAGTTGTTGTTGTCATACCTGAGGTAATAAGTAGTGTTCCACATCCACTCGCGAACTGAAATCGAGAATCGATTGTTGTTTTGGTCATACTGCCAAACAGTTTGGTTCGTTGATAAGACAAGCTGATTGTTTGTTCCATTGTTTCCAAGGTAATAGGTTGTTCCGTTTATAACGGTTGAAATCGTACGTCCTCCATTAACAGCTGTGATGTTCCATCCTGTGGCGTTGTTGATATTGGTTTCTCTTCTTACAGAGGTCGTCGAGTTGTTGTTAAGGTAGTATACTGTATTGCCATAGGTATATGATATATAGTAGTCTCCGATGCCCGTGGGAGATGTAATTTGCCAAGAGTTTTGGTTGAATGTGATATTTACTCCGTTGTATGCAATAGCTCCGTTGCTAATACTCCAGCTCGGCAGATTGTTGAAGTCTGCCTCATTGTCCTTTATGGTGGAAATTGTATTGTTATTAACGGTAAGATAGTAAACGCTGCCGTTTACCACGGTGTAAACGTTACCACCATTAGTTCCGTTTGAGGCATACCATTTTGTTGCGTCTGCGGAATTTGTTGTATTGGTTATATCCGTTCCGTTAAAGCAAAGGTAATTTGTGCCGTCGGTGATATGGTAAACGTTAACGTCATTTTCGGTATATGCATATTCAAACTTGGTTACCTTTTGCGAACCACTAGCAAAGTTGATTATATTGCCATCCCACTCCATGTCGGTAAACACAAATGCACCGAAATTTGATATGGTAGCATTATTCTTTGTATTTGTACCGCCGGTGCTTATAGTAACCGTTTTTCCGTCTAGAGTAACAACGTCTGTTCTTTCGAGTGTATATCGATTGTTTGAGGTAGTATTAACGTTTTGCATAAGCTGGAATATATCCTTCATCTTAACGCTACCGCCCCAACCGTGCGTATCACCGTCACCGCCTACCTCGGGAACAACGGTATACTTATCGGAGGTTGTGGGCTTGGATAATACAACGTCCATCACGTAAACGCTGTCTTTGAACGCATCGGTGCAGTATCCGATAAGGGAATAATCGGAAACGTTTGCCGTGTAAGAAAGTGCGGTAACACCCTGCTTGATATTTACCTTGCTGTCAGCAACGCCAACGCAGTTTATTATTCCGTTAACGTAGCCTGCAACAAGACCGATAAGAGTCTGGTTTGTTTGGGTTTTTACCGTTAAATTCTTAAGTGCAAGATTCTTGATTTCATTCGCCTGTTTATCGTAGCTGTAGCTACCCTCGGTAAGCTCGCCGACAACTCCAAAGAAGCCCACTATCTCAACACCGCCGAAATCCTGCTCTGCCTCTTTGGGGGGCTCAAGGTAGTTATCGTAAACGTTTTCAACCGTAAGGTCGGTTACGGTATGTCCCTCTCCGTCAAAGTTACCGAGGAAGGGCATATTGGTTGTGCCGATAGGGGGGAGAACGTACTTGTATCTTTGGTCCGCGGGTATGCTTGTTGTATCATCATTATTGGTGTTATCCATATCAATATCTGCGGAAATGCGGAAATAAACGGTATCGATCTTTCCGTCATTATTGTTATCCACGTTAAAGAAGCCAAGATACTGAAGCCATGCAAAGTAATAAAGCTGAATGGGATGCTTTATTTCGTAAGGACCGGCGGTTATATTGCCGTTTTCATCGTACTTAAGCTCCTTCGTTCCGTCGCCCGACTCAAAGTAGGATTTATGAACGTTACTCGTTATATCGATAGGTGAGCTTAAGCCGTTGTCAGACATCCACGCAAGTGCGATAGGCTCAAGCAAAAATACCAACACAATGCAGGCAAGCGCCGCTATTGCATAAAATTTCTTCATAATTTCTCCGTTTAATCTTCTTCGTTAGTGTAGCTGATGCGTACTTCCTTCAAATCATTCTCAAAGAAAACGCTGTTGTCGTCAAATGAAATTCCGCCACCGCTGTGCTTATCCATATAGCATTCGATAAGCTGCACGTCATACGTCATATAAAGGTAAACGTTAAGCGTATCGTCGCCATCTTTTTCATACCAAGCATCTGCGGTATATTCAACGTCAATGGTTATTGAATCCGCTTTTTCGTGCGTATGTCCCTCGCCCTCGCCAATAACCGAAACAAAGGTCTTTGAAAACGGGCGATCCTCGTCATCATTGTAGCGGAAGCCTGAAACCTCATCAAAGCGATCCTTTGAATTTATAAGGTCGTAAAGCGCATTGGGATCCTCGGCTAAGGGAAGATCACTCTTATCCTCAATAATAAATGCGGTAAAGCGCAGGATACTTGATGAGAAAGCAGCAAGCTCTGCATTGGTATTTTCGTTAGACGTTCTGTTGATCGTGATATGAACGGTGCCGTTTGCCGCCATTGAGGAGTTTCTTGTTATCTGTATTACCGCAAATGCAGGGGTGTACTTATTCTGCGCCTGGAATATCGTATCGTACTGGTTAAGGTCGATGTTCGTAACGTTAAGCTCGTTACCCTCGGCATCCTTATCCGTACCCAAGTTAGTTTCAAGGTCGTACATATACGCCTTGTAAATTGCCGTTGTATCGTCAACCGCAAGTGCCATGCCCATCTTGTCAGCATCGGTATTTCTGTTCATAGTAAACCAAGCCACGGATGCGGCAATAAGCATATTGAAGATCAGTATTGCTATAATAAGCGGTGTAAGCGCCTTGCTATCCTTTAAAAAACGCATAGCGCGCATAAAGCCGCCCTTTAGTATTTTAGCCAAGCGTGCCGCCTCCTTTCTTTCGTTTTGCTTTATTCATCTGCTGCGGCATCCGTTGCCGTAAAGCTTACGCCGATAAACACTCCGTCCGTAAGCACGGTGTAGGAGTTAACGTAGGCATTACCCGTATCGGGGTCTTGAAGCGCTCCGTCAAAATAGCAACGCATAATCACCTTTATATATCCGTTTTCAGCCGTATTAAGCGGTACTGTGCCGCCGCCCGGCATAAGCTCGATCTTTGCCTTGGCGGTGCCTCTTATGCTATCGGATACGGAGGTCGTACCGCGGTAGATATTTGTATTACCCTCAACCACGTAAAAATCAATGCTCGCCGCGTTGAAGTAGGGGTGCTTTTCATCCACAAAATCGGGAATAATTATCTCTGCGGTAAGAGAGGAAACGTCAAGCGGATCAAATGCAGATGCAATATAAACCGTGTAGTCTATAAAGTATGCCTCGTTATTTTTGGTGGGCACGGGCGCAAAAATAAGCTCCATACCTTCCTTTACGTTACCTGTATGCGTATCAACCGCATAGTGATTGGTAAGATACTTAAGGTAAGTGCCCTCAATTGCATCATCGTGCGTTACGGCTATCATATCCTTGCGTGAGGTATCAAAATCAACGGAGAAGAGTATATTCTGCTGCTTGATCTGTTCTTCGCTCTTTCCTATTATAAGGTTAGGGGAAACCTTGGCATTAACGGATAATCCCTCTGCCGTGGCTTCCTTATTTTCGGAGAACCACGCAAGGCTGTTATTGGCAAAGAAAAATCCCACAAAAGCAAATAAAAGCGCAACAGATACGAATATTATCATAAGCTTTTGCTTTGCAAGCTGTGTCATACGCGTCCTCCTTTCCTTTTGTAAAAAAATAATGCCCGCAAGTTACCTATCGTATAAAAACGGCAACTGGCTGGCATCCTTATTAAGCCCCTATAGCTTTGCGTCATAGCCTTTCGACTACTTTGCTAAAATATTATAATTTATAATAACACACTCGTGCGCGAAAGTCAATATTTTTATCAAAGAAACTTTAAAATATTTTGTGAACAAGCCCGTTTTGCCCGTTTTTTTCAAAGGTTGGCACGGGCGGCGGCAAAAAAGAGAGCGCCGCGGCATAAAAACCGTTTGGCGCTCCGTTATTTTTGTACAGCGGCATACTCCGTGCATCCGCATCGGGCACGTATGCCACCTGAATTTTCTTTGGGGTTACGATATCGATGCGCCGGTTTTTGTGCTGCGCTTATGTTGGTACATCGCATCATCTGCACGGTTGAAAACATCCACAAAGGCGGTATCCGTGTCAGGATTAAAGGTTGCCATGCCGCGTGCTATGCTTATAGGAATAACCTTGTCACCCGCATCTACGGAAGCATTCATACACTCGCTGTCAAGCGTTGCGATCAGATCGTCCGCTTCCTCAAGGTCTCTGTGTTGAAGTACAACCAGAAATTCATCTCCGCCTATTCTGAAAACAGGGCTTCTTTTGAAAACGGCGGAAATGATCTGTGCCGCAGTAATGATAAGGCGGTTTCCAACGTCGTGACCGTAAAGGTCGTTTGCCTCCTTAAGGTAGTTCATATCAAGCACCAGGATGCTGAAGTCCTCTACCGTGTTGTCTTTTATGTCCTTATCAAAGTCACTTACCCATACCTTATATGAGGTTGTATTACGCACTCCGGTCATAGAATCTCGGTATGCAAGTATGTGCTGCACCTTTTCGTGCTCACGCAGATTTACCGTCATATTCTCAAATGCGGCGCTCAGCTGCTTGATCTCATAAGTATTGCTTTCAACGATGTTTACCGCATAATCTCCCTCGGCAAGCTTTTTTGATGCCTCGGTAAGCTCCTTCAGCGGATCAACTATCTTCTTTACCATAATTATTACGATAACCGAGAACAGGACTGCCAAAACAATAGAAATTAATACGATAGGCAAAGCAATGTTGTATCTTATCTGCCTTATATCGTCGTAGCTCGCGGATAAAATAAGCGTCATTCCGTTCATAAGCTCGTTCGATACGCGCAGGTAGTCCTCTTCATTGTTCTCGGTGTGTCTGTGATTGGCACCGTAGCCCTGGTGTATAACGTTGCCGCCTATTGCCAAATGGGCAAAGCCGTGCTCATATATTTGTATCTCGTGCACTCTGTCTGTAAGCACCGTGTAGTCAAAATCCATGCCTACAACGCCAAGGAAGATATCCTCATAATACATGGGCACAACGTAGGATATCATCAATAAGTCATTATTCTGCTTGTAGTAGGGCATCAACCAGATAGGCTTGCCGCTTTCGTAAGGCTGCCAGAACCAGCCTACGTGCTCCGTATCGTCCTTATCATAAAGGGAAAGATCTGTAGGCTCAAGCCGCTCATACGTTTCGCTCTCACTCGTTTTGCCGTAGTAAAATCCCGTCCTGCCGTCTGATATCTCGGGATTTAGACGCAGGTAATAGGAGACGGTGCTTTCCGTATTCTTTGCCACGTCGAAGAATATTAAATTCGCCTGCTCGATCATTGCGTTTTGCTTATCACGGTTCAGCACGTCCTCGCGTGAGTCGATGGATTCAAGCACAAGCGTTTCTATAATGCTTACCGATTTCCTCATACCGCTGAAGGTGGCATTTATCTCGGTCGATTCCTTAAGGCAGGTTGCGGTGATGAGATCCGCAGTTTGCTCTTTCACAAATTTATCGACCTCATAAATGCTGAGCCCGCCGATAAATAGCGTAACGGCAAGCATAGCGGAAATAACCGTTGTTAAAAATTTGAACTGTATTGAGTGTAGCTTCATTCTTTCTTCCTTTGTTCACCTAGCGCAGCACCGATCGTGCTCTATGCTTCGGTTTC
>JAZRLU010000010.1:0-2010 GCA_045647045.1 Eubacteriales bacterium | reverse complement strand
AATCCCCTCACGCCCGCAGGCATTTCACTCGCTGAAAGCGAATTTCACGCACAAAGTGCATTTCACAAATCCCGTAAGGGATTTATTTCGTTGCGCAGTGTCCTTAAGGGCACTGCGCATAATATCCCGTTCTTTTTAGTTTAATTATGCTCCGTAAAACGTAACGGCGCTTGCATCCGCCGCTTTGTAATAGGAAATATAGCTTGTACCGCGATTTACGGAAAGCACCTTGCCGTCAAGTCCGAAAAAGCTGAGCTCACCGCTTTCATCAACACTCCAGCGGATCTCGGTAAGTGTTCCTTTGGTTATATAATAGCCGGTGCCGCCGGAGGCGGTGCTTACAACCGTTTGCGTTCCAAATGAAAGCTCGTACGTTATCATATCCGAGAACAGCACAAATGCATTATCAAACTCTGCGGCATTACCCGTGAGCATATCCGTGCATTCCGTATTACCCTTGATAAGTGTATAACGCGCAGTATCATCGTTGTATACAAGCTTGCTTTCCATTCCGAGTGCGTAGGGAATTGTAACCGCACGCGCCTTTGTTTTACCCCTTACGGTATCATCGGCATCGCAAAACTCAAACGGCATCGTTCTTGTAACAATATACTCCGTATCGATGGATTCCTTTGCCAAAAGCGATAAAAGAAGCGCCTCATCGGAATAGATACGGTTTCCGTTTTCCTTATACCTGTACGCCGCATTTTCGGCAAGATCAAGATGTAAATTCTGTGCTGGGGCATCATAGCTTACAATATCGTCGTTACCGTTTGCCACAAGAATGCCGCCAAAGAAATCAACTATGGCAGATATGTAATCTCTGGTAGGGGAAAATGCGCCAAGCTTGCCAAGCTCATCAAGCGAGGTGTGATATGCAAGATATCTCGTTTGCCCGTTTTCCGTAGGAATCTCTACGAGCATCTGTGCCTTTGATATTCCGTATGCCGGCGCCATTGGATCCGTAAGCAGCACAAACGGATTGGCATAGTAGATATCCTCATCGCAGGGAAGCCCCGTAAGATAATAGTTGAGCGTATGCGTACCGGATACAGCTCCACCGTCTGTATCTCCGTAAATATTATCGGCGGTACCGTTATTTTGATCGGTATCGCCGTTTGGTTTATCGGCATTTATCTGTGCATCAGCATTGATATCGCCGCTATTTTCACCTTCATCACCGTTAAGACCGAATACCGCAAAGCCTATTATAAGGATAAGCAATACTGCGATCAAAACTGCAGAAATGATCTTATACAAGCCACCCTCGGGCTTGTATTCCGCTTCGTTAGTATTCATTTTTTACCTCCTTGCATACTCTTCAAACGGTATGCACGTGAATAGACGGATTACTTATTTTTACCGTCAAGCCAAGCCGTAGCAGTCTCAAATGCATCGTAAAGGCCGTTGCAATTAAACTGTCTTTCGGGGAATGCAGCACCTGCGGCGAAAAGCTGGATCGGGATTATACCGGGAACCATCTCGCCGTTCTTACCGGGCTTTTCGGTCATAACCATCATTTTAACGTAGTATTTTGAAAGATCTCCGTAATAGATATCATCATCCTTACGGACAACGGGTCTACCCTTGTATTCGATAAATTCGCCTTTTTCAATGCCCTTTAAATCAAACATAATAAACTCCTTTCTGAAAATTCGGATCGGCGACTGCTTGTCCTTACCGTAAATTAATAATAGCAAATGCTTTTGTGCTTGTAAATAGCTTCGACAAAAAGAGCGTTTGTCTATATACCGCAAAATTCGCTATTTTTTAATAAACGGGGTAAAGGTAAGCACACCGAGAGCAGATTTAGGCACGGGCTTCATAAGCTCGTATATCCGATCTGCGGCATCCGAGAGTGTCTTTTGTGCCATAGCGCGCTCGGAAAGCCCTTCTGTGGCAGACGGCTTTGTAAGCACTGATATAGCAGTGCGCTTACGCGCATTTTTTAGCAGAAGCATACCAACTTTGTCCATAGCAAGCACCTGCGTATATTCCGGCAACAAACGT
>JAZRLU010000009.1:0-5937 GCA_045647045.1 Eubacteriales bacterium | reverse complement strand
TAGCAGAGGGCGCTGATGCTATCTGCCACGGCTGTACGGGTAAGGGTAACGATCAGGTGCGCTTCGAGCTCACCATAAAGGCATTCTGCCCCGATATGCCCATAATCGCTCCTTGGCGTGAGTGGAGCATCAAATCGCGTGAGGAGGAGATCGAGTATGCAGAGGCGCATAACGTTCCTCTTAAGATAAACCGTGAAACCAACTATTCGAAGGATAAGAACCTTTGGCATCTTTCCCACGAGGGACTTGATCTTGAGGATGCAGGCAACGAGCCCCTTTATGAAAAGAAGGGCTTCCTTGAAATGGGCGTTTCCCCCATCAATGCACCCGATGAGCCTACCTACGTAGAGCTTGAATTTGAATCGGGCACGCCCGTAGCTCTCAACGGCGAGAAGATGAGCGCAAAGAACATAATCCTTGCTCTTAACGAGCTTGGCGGTAAGAACGGTATCGGACTTCTTGATATAATCGAAAACCGCCTTGTAGGTATGAAGTGCCGTGGCGTGTATGAAACTCCCGGCGGAGCTATACTCTACACCGCACACAAATATCTTGAAACGATGTGCCTTGATAAGATGACTATGCACGAAAAAGAGAAGCTCTCCATCACCTTCGCAGAGCTCGTTTACAACGGTCAGTGGTTTACCCCCCTGCGCGAGGCGCTTTCCGCATTTGTAGACAAAACACAACAGAACGTTACGGGTAAGGTACGCCTTAAGCTCTACAAGGGCAATATCATCAAGGCAGGCGTATGGAGTGATTGGTCGCTTTATTCCGAGGAAATAGCCACCTTCGGTGAGGATAACGTATACAATCAGGCGGACTCCGCAGGATTCATCAACCTCTTCGGTCTGCCTATCAAGGTAGCCGCAGCTGTAAAGGCAAAAAACAATAAGTAATTTTTCGGCAGGTATATATGGAAAAGATGTGGAAGGGGCGCACCTCTGCGGCGCTTGACTGTATAGCAGATGACTTCAATTCATCAATAGCTACAGATTCCGTAATGTACCGTGAGGATATCACGGGCTCTATTGCGCACGCCACTATGCTCGGTGAGTGCGGTATTATAGACAAGGGAGACGCGGCGCTTATCTGCGAGGGGCTTTCTGGCATCCTTTCCGATATAGAGTCGGGTGCTCTTGTAATAGATCCCTCGGCAGAGGATATTCATATGTTCGTGGAGTCGGAGCTCACGCGCCGTATCGGTGATGCGGGCAAAAGGCTTCACACCGCACGTTCAAGAAACGATCAGGTTGCAACCGATACGCGCCTTTATATGCGTGCGGGCGTTAAGGAGGTAATATCCCTCACGGCAGACCTCATATCCTCGCTTACTCTTGTGGCAAAGCGCCATAAGAATGCGATAATGCCGGGATATACCCACCTTCAGCGCGCACAGCCCATACTCTTTGCGCACCACCTGCTTGCCTATTGTGAGATGCTCCGCAGGGATATCGGCAGGTTAGAGGATGCCGCGGCGAGGATGAACGTCTCCCCCCTCGGCTCGCTTGCCCTTGCTGGTACTACGTACCCCATATCCCGTGCTATGACGGCATCCGCGCTCGGATTTGACGGCTTTATGCAAAACAGTATAGACGGTGTTGCGGACAGGGATTTTGCCATAGAGCTAACAAGCTCATTTTCTATTATCGCAATGCACCTTTCTCGCCTTTCGGAGGAAATAATTCTTTGGTCAAGCTGGGAGTTTTCGTTCATCGAGCTCTCTGATGAGTATACCACGGGCTCTTCAATAATGCCACAAAAGAAAAATTCGGATATGGCAGAGCTTGTAAGGGGTAAAACGGGTAGGGTATACGGCGATCTCATCACTTTGCTTACTATGCAAAAGGGGCTGCCCCTTGCATATAATAAGGATATGCAGGAGGATAAGGACGCGCTCTTTGATGCCCTTGAAACGGTAAAGGCTTGCCTTCGCGTTTATGCTCCCATGGTGGCAACGATGAAGGTAAAGGAAAAGAATATGAGGGCGGCGGCAGAGCGCGGATTTATAAACGCAACCGATCTTGCCGATTATCTCACCAAGCGCGGCACTCCCTTCAGAGAGGCGTACAGAATAACGGGCGAGCTTGTAAGCCTTTGTATCGAAAAGGGTACGGTGCTTGATAAGCTTCCGCTTGAAACCCTTAAGAGCTACAGCCCCCTGTTTGAAAGTGACGTCTATTCCGAAATATCCCTTGATACGTGTATCAAAAAGCGTATATCCGAGGGCGGCACGGGCTACGAAAGCGTAAACGCCCAGCTCCGCCGCAATACGGCATTTATAAAGAAGATAAGAAAAAAAGCGCCTTGATAGGGCGTCTCCCTTAAGGACAGTTTTTGGATTTTAATAGGATGCGTTACCTACCGACAGGAGGACAGAGAATGTTTTACGCTTTCTGTCCTCTTTAATTATTTGGCGGGAGGTATAAAAAGCGCCATTTGTAATGGAGCATTTTTGTTCATCCATGACTTATCAATTTTCCTGACAAGCACTGCATTTGTGCCCACAAATGCAAATATTAAAATTTATGATGTGATGTATGCGGTTTCCTTCACCGTAAGTGCTTAGGAATTGAGTTTGCGAACGTCCTTGCCTTACTTGTAATTATATAAATATTCCGATGGAGATACGCCCATGGCTTTTTTAAATTCAACAGAAAAATATTTATAGTCCTTATATCCTGACATATATGCTATCTCTTTTAATGAATAGTATCCCGTGGATATCAATCCCACCGCGTTTTGTATGCGAAGGTTTATAATATATTTTTGAGGAGAAACACCGTATTCCTCCCGAAAAAGCTTTCGTAAATAGACCTCGCTCATAAATGACTTGTCTGCGATCTCTTTTATTGAGAGGTCGCTTTTTTTATAGTTTTTCAAAAGGTATTCTACCGAGTTGTGAATTTTGGAATTTTGGGGCTTTGAAATATAATTTTGAGTATAACATTCCGCAAATATTTCGGACAAAATGGCGGAGCTTTTATATTTATATCCAAGCTCTTTTTTGTTCCAAACGTCCAATATCTCCCGAAAAAGCTTTGAGAAAACGGCGGGATTGGTCGGTATGAAATATTCAATGCTTTTCGTAGTATAATTTGTGGTGTCAAAATGAACAACGATCATTTCGTCCACAGTCGCCACTCGGGTATAATCCAATCTTGTTGGGAAATAGGACACATAGTTGTCCTTCATAGAATACTTTTCTGTTTTTGTTGTCAAAACGGCATCGGAACGAAAACGAAATGATAGAGCGTTAAAGTTTCTCCCGCTGTTGAACATATTGACATCATGCTGCTTTAGTTCAAGAACATCTAATATGTTAAATGACAACAGATCTTTTTCGAAAAACATAACATCACCTCCGTTATTCCGTTCAATTATATCATATCTGTTTCGAAAAATCAACCTGTTGTGTCGATTTATAGGTGTACTTTGCAATTTCCGTATGCTATAATGTAAAAAAACAAATCGGGAGGTTTTTTAGAATGAGTGACCGAAGAAAAATTTTATCTGCGTTTGAAGAACAGCAAGCTTTTTGGGAGCCAAGAGCCGCTGAAGGCATCGAACGGTACAGAAAAGGCAACGGAAGGATAACCGTTGTGGACAAGGACGGCACCCCTGTTCCGAACGCGAAAATAAAGCTTATACAAAAGAACCACGAGTTCCGTTTCGGCGCAAACATTTTTATGCTTGACGAGCTTGAAACGCCTGAAAAGAACCAAAAATATAAAGCCTATTTTACCGATGTATTTAACATGGCAACTCTCCCGTTCTATTGGGATACGCTTGAGCCTGAGAAGGGCAAGCCGCGTTACGCAAAGGACAGTCCTAAGGTATATCGCCGTCCCTCGCCAGATCTCTGTATCGAATTTTGCGATAAACACGAAATTGAGCCCCGTGAGCACGCATTGGCATATGACAACTTTTTCCCGAAATGGCTCTATGACGCAAGTGTGGAGGAGGTCAAGCGTGAGCTTGAAAGGCGGTACGCCGAGATCTCCGAGCGATATGCCGATAAGATCCGCACTATTGAGGTGACCAACGAGATGGAATGGGAGATGGGCAAAACAAAATTCTACGATGAGCCCGATTTTGTGGAATGGTGCTTTAAGCTTGCTGAGAGATATTTCCCACGCAATCAGCTTGTGATCAATGAACACACCGGTCTTTGCTGGAAGGACCGGTGCCGCACAACCGATAAGTATTATTCTTACATCGAAGCAAATATGCTTAAGGGGGCAAGGATTGACGCTATCGGCATGCAATATCATCTGTTTAACAAGCGTGAAGATGAATATGAAAAAACGAGATTAACGCTCAACCCCGAAAAGCTTTACAAGCATATGGACCTGTATTCCAATTTTGGGAAGCCCTTGCAGGTAACAGAGGTTACCGTTCCCGCTTATTCGTGGGAAGCTGAGGACGAGGAGATACAGGCAGAGATCATTGAGAAACTGTACTCTATCTGGTTTTCGCATCCGAATGTTGAGCAGGTCATATATTGGAACCTCGTTGACGGATACGCGCATTTTTGGGACCCCGATCCCGAAAAAATCAAAGCATCACAGGGAGATATGACACTGGGTGAGAACTACTATTACGGCGGACTTCTTCGCTTCGATCTCTCTCCAAAACCCGCATATTTCAGAATCAAAGACCTTTTGCAAAAAAAGTGGCACACCGAAACCGAGCTTCTTACCGACGAAAACGGAACCGCCGAGTTCAGAGGATTTTATGGCGATTATTGTGCAAATGTTGAATTTGGTGTGCAAGAGGTTAAAACGGAATTTTCTTTATCAAAAAATGCTGAAAATAGCACTCGCATCACATTATGACAAAAGAAATATATATTATAATCGCCTGTGTGCCGTTGTATGTTATCAACTCGTTTTGCGATAAGATCGTATCGTCAAAAGAGCAAAACAGATACAATTATTTTTACAACGCAGTTAAATTTCTGATATGCAGTATCTGTATGTTGCCGATGATCCTTTTTGATAAAGTGCACGTATTTGCCGTAGGGAGCCTGCTTTGCGGTACGTTTTGCGGTATTATGTACGCAATCAGCAAAACGGTTATGTTAAAGGGCTATGAGAAAACATCCGTTGCATTTATGACACTCTGTCATTCCTCCGGAATGATATTGCCGTGCATAATAGGGCATTTCTTTTGGTCTGAAAAGCTGAACGCAATGTCTGTTTTAGGTATAATTCTTGCCATTCTATCTATAGTTTTATTAAAGGGTGGAAATGGGGCGGATAAAAAGTTTAACTTTAACGGTGCTATCTTTGGAATTATTATTTTTTTGACAAGCGCCGGAGTTATGATCACGCAAAAGCTTATGGGGATTTATTTTTTGGAACAGAGTGTTTCGGCATATAATTTCTATTCATTTATAGTTCCTTTTCTGATTATTTGCTGTTTTGTAAGACCTAAGCAACTTGTCGGCGGAGAAAAAAAGAACAAGCTGATTGCCTGTGTCTGCGCTTTTGGAAGCGCAATATCCCTCTGCGTGATCAGCTTTGTTATGACCGGTCTTTCGGGAAAAGTACCGTCTGTGCTTTTATTCCCGTTGTTCAACGGCTTGGGAATCATGCTCGTGTGTATCGGTTCGGTTTTTATCTTCAAGGAAAAGCTTACTGTTAAAAAGATGATTGGCTTGATACTCGGCGTTATCGGACTTTGTCTGATCAATTTGTAACATTATCAGTTTCAGTCTTGAAACATAAAAGAAAATATTTGTATTTTAAATAGCAAAGAAAGCCGATACGGAGTTTGATCCTTATCGGCTTTTTGTTAAATTGTTATAAACTGTCCTTTAGAGTAACGCTCTATGTCAAGGCGCTTTTTTGGTGAAGTTCGTGCTGTGCACGAGTAAAGCAAACCTTCTCACTTCGCCGTAGGCGAAACTTCACTATCGAAGATAACTTCACT
>JAZRLU010000008.1:0-1433 GCA_045647045.1 Eubacteriales bacterium | reverse complement strand
ATTTTGCAGGGACATACCGATATAGTAGCGGAAAAGACACCCGGGCTTGCTATCGATATGACTACCGATCCCCTTGACGTTTACCGTGACGGTGACTGGCTCCGTGCGCGCGGCACTACCCTTGGCGGTGATGACGGAGTTGCACTTGCATATGCGCTTGCCCTGCTTGCATCCGATGATATCCCCCACCCTGCTATTGAGGCGGTGTTTACCTCCGATGAGGAGATCGGTCTTATCGGTGCATCGGCGCTTGATTGCTCTGTGCTTGAAGGAAAAACGCTTATCAACATAGACTCCGACGAGGAGGGTATATTTACCGTAGGATGCGCAGGCGGCGGCAGAGTTGATATTGCGCTTGACGTAAAGCGCGAGGCTGTCTTTGGTAAAGGATATAAGCTTACCGTGGGCGGACTTCTTGGCGGTCATAGCGGCGTTGAAATACATAAGGGCAGAAGCAATGCCATTAAGGTTGGTACAGACGTGCTCTCGGCACTCGGCGATATACGCCTTTGTTCCTTTGGCGGCGGCAATCTTGACAACGCTATATGCCGTGAATTTACCGCTACCTTTACCGCAGAGCAGGATATTACGGCACTGTTTAACGAAAGCAGAAATAATCAGATCGCCCTTGCAGCAGCATCGGACCCCGGAATCACTATCTCGCTTGAAGCCTGTGAGGTAGGACAGACCGCGCTTGACGGTGAGAGCACGAAAAAGGTTCTCTCTCTCTTCGGCGCTATAAAGACCGGCGTTATCGCAATGAGCGCGGATATCGAGGGACTTGTTGAAACGTCCGAGAACATGGGCGTTGCACGCCTTGACGGCACGCGCTGCACTCTTACGGTATCGGTACGCTCATCGAAAAAGGACAGCAAGGCACAGCTGATAGAATATCTGCGCTCCGTAGCAGTTACGCACGGCGCGGAAATATCCGTACGCGGCGAATACCCCGCTTGGGAATACAGAGCAGACTCTCACCTGCGTGACGTTGCGGTAGAGGTATATCGCGAGACCTACGGCAAGGAGCCCGTGGTTGTTGCTATCCACGCCGGCCTTGAATGCGGAATATTCTCGGATGCCATTGAGGGGCTTGACTGTATATCGATAGGCCCTGATAATCACGATATACATACCACGGAGGAGCATCTTTCGATAAGCTCCACGGTAAGAGTTTGGGACTTCTTACTTAAGGTGCTTGCAAGAATATAAGCACACGCCCCCACGTGTGAGGGTATTACGAAAACAAAAACAGATCGGAGAGAGATAAAAATGACTAAAACGAGATTAAAGAAATATGCACGCCTTATTGCAACGAAGGGCGTAAACGTTAAGCGCGGCACAGAGGTTGTTATTACCGCAGCGCTTGATCAGCCTGAATTTGTTGCAATACTTACAGAGGAATGCTACCGCCTCGGCGCAAAGAAGGTATCGGT
>JAZRLU010000007.1:0-2567 GCA_045647045.1 Eubacteriales bacterium | reverse complement strand
GTTCTTGTACTTATCAAGAATGGTGTGTATCTTCTTCGACTGGTCGAGAAGATGGCTGATAGTTCTATCGTGGTTAAGAGTGTCGATTATGTAAGCAACGTACTTACACATATTAACCTCTCCGTACCACTCTCTTTCAAGAAGCTCGGGCGTTCTGTAAACAAGGTTGGTCGTGAATATTTTAGTGAATATGCCTTCAGCATAAGCCTTATCCATATTCTCAAGTCCGTTGCAGAACAGACCGAAGGTTGCAAATACGAATATACGCTTTGCGCCCTTTTCCTTAAGCTGCTTTGCAACGTCTATAACAGAATCACCGGAGGAGATCATATCGTCGATAACGATAAC
Organism: Eubacteriales bacterium; assembly: GCA_045647045.1. Classification (GTDB taxonomy): domain Bacteria; phylum Bacillota; class Clostridia; order Oscillospirales; family CAG-272; genus UBA1740. The sequence continues at coordinate 2,219 of JAZRLU010000007.1, read as the reverse complement.
GTCCTTACCCTCAACGGATCTGCCGAGATACTCGTGAGCAACTATGGGGTTTTTACCGTTAACGATAACGGAATAGTCACGGCGCTTGTAGAACATACCGAGATCAATGCCCATAACAGAGGAGTAATACATGCACTTACCCATTCCGCCCTCATCGGGAGAAATGATCATAAGATTATCGGGATCGATATTAATATCATTGTATGTATTAAGGAGTGCCTTTATCATCTGATAAGAGGAACGAACGTTTTCAAAGCCGCTGAGAGGAATAGCGTTCTGTACGCGAGGATCGTGTGCATCGAAGGTGATTATGTTGGTAACACCCATATTAACGATCTCCTGAAGAGCAAGCGCACAGTCAAGCGACTCTCTGCTTGAACGCTTATGCTGCCTACCCTCGTAAAGCATGGGCATAATAACGCTGATACGGCGAGCCTTACCGCCGATTGCGCCTATAATGCGCTTAAGATCCTGGAAATGATCGTCCGGTGACATAGGAACTGTCATACCGTACATATTGTAAGTAACGCCGTGATTGAAAACGTCACAAATAATATACACATCGTTTCCGCGAAGAGACTGATGAAGAGTTCCCTTTGCTTCTCCGCTTCCGAATCTCGGGCAAGAGGTATTAGCTACAAACGAAACATCCTGATCGTGGCGGCGCCAATCCTTAAGATAAGAATCTACCTGTGCTGTGAAATCCTCACATCCGCGCATTCCGATAACGCTTAATTCTCCGTACAAACTTTCCTTCATGTCTACACTCCGTAAATTTAATTTTAAGTAGTATTTGCCGAATGCGTAGCACTTACGCGCAAAAAGCATAAGATGCCTTATATAGCACCGACGCAATACACTAAAATTATAACCCAATATTTAAATAAAGTCAAGGTATATTTTAAAATTAATGTCAAAACATCAATTTGTTCAAACAAAAAGTGCAAAACGGGCAATACTTAAATATTTTTTACAAAACAAGGAGCAATTATGAACGGCAACGAACACGGAATACTGAAATTGCAGGCACAAACCGCTATGGGGGCACTTCCCATCGGCGGTGCAAACGTACGCATACGTACGTCAGACGGTGTATTTGAGTTTGACAGATCGGTTATGACCGATGGAAGCGGCAATATTCCACCGCTTGCACTACCCGCACCGAGCGTTGGACTTTCACGCTCCCCCGCCCCACCCGAAAGACCGTATTCAACCTATGATATCGAGGTATACAAAAGCGGATATTACCCGGTAACGATAAAGGATACCGCGATCTTTTCGGGAATAACGTCCTATCTTACAGTTGAAATGATACCCGATGGCGGCTTCACGCGTGAAACGAGTCCACCCAGATCATCAACGTACATCATTATTACAGAAAACGAGGAGCTGAGCTGATGGCAGAGCCAATGATACCCGAATACATAACCGTGCATCTCGGTGCGCCCGATTCAAGTGCCGAGAACGTTACACTACCCTTTCGTGATTATATAAAAAACGTAGCGTCAAGCGAGATATATCCAACATGGCCGAGTGAGGCGCTGAAAGCAAACGTGCTTGCACAGATATCGGTTGCAATGAACAGAGTTTACACCGAATACTATCCCGCGCTCGGAAAGGATTTTGATATAACGAGCTCAACTGCATACGATCAATCGTTTGTTTATAACCGCGATATTTACGAAAATATATCCGAGCTTGTAGATGAAATATTCGACAGCTATATAAGAAAGGACGGTAACGTAGAGCCCCTTTTTGCCACCTTCTGTGACGGTGATAAGGTACAGTGCAACGGGCTTTCTCAATGGGGATCGGTATATCTTGCGGGGCAAGGCAAAAGCGCGCTTGAAATATTGCGCTATTATTACGGAGAGGATATAGAGATAGTATCAAACGTTCCGATATCAGGTACGGAGAGATCCGCACCTGCAGTTGCTCTGCGCGAGGGTGACACAGGGCGCGACGTTGAATATATCCAGCTGCGGCTGAACCGAATATCGGCAAACTACCCCGCAATACCGAAGATCCCCGTAACAGACGGATTTTTCGGACCTGAAACACTTGCGGCAGTTAAGGAATTCCAACGCGTTTTCGGGCTTACCGACGACGGCATTGTAGGCAATGCAACGTGGTACAAGATACAGTTTATATACAATGCGGTAAAACGCCTTAACGAGGTAAGCTCCGAGGGGCTTGCGGTAAGCGAGCTGCCAAGCAAA
>JAZRLU010000006.1:0-3826 GCA_045647045.1 Eubacteriales bacterium | reverse complement strand
TATGCCTACCGCAAGTGCTATATCCGTAAATATCGGTGCTTCGGCAACAGAGATCGCGATCCTTTATAAGGGAGAGATAATTTATTCCGCAACCGCCCCCATAGGCGGCGAGGCGTTTGACGAGGCGGTCAAGTCGTATATGCTTGAGGAAGGAGAGCTTAATATCTCTCTTTACGATGCAAGGGCTATCAAAGAGGCTATAGGCGCCGTTTGGGATGGCAGAAATGCTCCGCCTATCACAGTTTCGGGCTCTCTTGCACTTACGGGAACTACTATTAAGATGACAATAGGCTCTGAGGATATACTCGGTGTATTTGAAAAACCCTTGCGTACGCTCTTGCAGGCAATTGCAGACGGGGTAAAGAAGATACCCACCGATTATGTAGAGGAGATATTTGAAAACGGTATAATTCTTACGGGCGGCGGCGCTTTGCTTTACGGTCTTAATAAGATGATCGGCAAGGTGTTCTCCATCAACGTATGCCTTCCCAAAACACCGGAGGATGCCGTAGCAAAGGGCTTGCTTCTGATAAATACCTTCCTCCCCGCTAAGATGAGGGGCAACGGTAAAAATATAACTGCAAACCTGCTTAAGCATTACAATGCAAGTAACAGTAATAAAAATTAATTAGGAGATACATATATGAAGAAGAATCAGGAAAACAAAGGTCTTTCTCTTACTGCAAGAATCATTGCAGGTGTGCTTTGTGCTATTCTCGCACTTTCTTCCGTGGCAATGGCTTTAGGATTTTTGCTCGGATAATAGCACTTTTGCGCGATGCTTAGGGATCATGAAAAAAGCAAAAGCAGCGGCTTGCTTTTCCGTATGGAATAAGCAGGTCGCTGTTTTTTCGCTTTTTGCTAATATAACGGTTTTGTGTAGATTTGCCGTTTTTGTAAAATACGGTCGCAGGGAAAAGCGGATAGCTTACATTCCTGCGGCAGTTAATTTTTTCGGCATAAAAATCGGAGAAGGGAAGAGCACAGAGGCGAGATAAAAGCCTGCATTGCAAGCGCCGCAAACGGTTCGAAATCAGGTATATGCCCTTGTGGATTTATAAAAAAAGACGGTGAGCATGCCGACGTTGGGGTGCTAAGCATTCACCGCGGCAAGTGGTATCGGAGCTTATTTTAGCCCGTTATATACCGAAAAAGCACGCCGATTTATACACATTTACTTTTCCGTTTCGGATATTTCTCACGGTGGATTCGCGTGGATAAGGTATAGATATCCACAAAGGCGATATAATTCCAACATCGCAAAATCTATACAATTCCGTGATTTTGACCTTAAAAATAGGAAAAACGGGCAAATTCGCCACAAAATACGTCTAATAAGTTTTCCACATTGTGGATAAGTGTGAAAATAATTACCAAATATTATAAATACGTGTGTGGAAAAGCAAACAAGAGGAAGGCAGCTGCCTTCCTCTTGCTTTTTTATATTAAGGACCGTTCATCCTGATGATCAGGACTTCTTGATCCTCTTAATGCACTTAAAGAGCTCCTCATACTCCTGGCAGGTAGACTGCACGTCTGTATCGGTAGCCTGAGCCTCGCTCTGGGTAGCTGCAGCCGCGGGAGCATCCTGCACAAAAGCGGTAGCTTCGGGGATCTCACTAACGGTAACCTCTGCAGCGGTCTCGGGAACGCTTACATCGGAATAAGTGGAATCCGCAGTATTGTCAGCAGCACCGAAAACGTCTGCCGCACTTCTCTCAACACCTGCTGCGGGGATGTATGTATCGGCAGGGCGCTCGTCTGCAACGGGGGTAGTACGTACAGCGGATGCGGCACTGTTTATAAGCTCGTTCTGGTTGTTGAAGCCGGTTGCGATTATGGTTATGCGGATTTCATCCTCAAGGCTCTCATCCGAGGTAGCGCCCCAGATAATATTGGCATCGGGATGCGCCTCATCGTGGATCATCATAGAAGCCTCGTCTATCTCATCCATCGTAACGTCGGGCGAGTAGGTAATGCTGATAAGCACACCGGTAGCACCCGCGATGCTTGTGGAAAGAAGGGGAGAGGATATAGCCATAGTTGCGGCAAGCCTTGCTTTATCGGATCCCTTTGCAGAGCCAACGCCCATATGCGCGTATCCTGCATCCTTCATAATGGTGGTAACGTCAGCAAAGTCAAGGTTGATAAAGCCGGGGAAGTTGATAACCTCGGATACCGACTGTACACCCTTACGAAGAACGTCATCCGCGATCTCAAATGCAGCATTTACTGCAAGGCGGGGTGCCTCGATCTGCTTAAGTCTTTCGTTAGGTATAACGATTATAGAGTCAACTACCTTGGAAAGCTCCTCGATACCTGCCTCTGCCTGCACCATTCTTCTGCGCGCCTCAAAATTAAAGGGCTTTGTAACTATTGCAACGGTAAGAATACCAAGCTCACGTGCGATGCTTGCTACTACGGGTGCAGCACCTGTTCCGGTTCCGCCGCCCATACCTGCGGTGATAAATACCATATCCGCGCCCTCAAGCATAGCCTTGATCTCCTCGCGCGATTCCTCCGCGCTTGCCTTACCTACTGCGGGGTTAGCGCCTGCACCCTTACCGCCGGTGGTATTTTTACCTATTACCAGCTTGTGGGGAACGGAGGAAATATTAAGGGCCTGGCGGTCTGTGTTTATAGCTATAAACTCAACGCCGCGTATATTTGTCTCTACCATGCGCTTAACGGCATTGTTTCCGCCGCCACCAACGCCTATTACTTTTATTTTAACGGTACTTTCGTATCCTGTATCAAATTCAAATTCCATATTTTTTGCACTCCAATTTAGTATATAGTTATAAGTGAATAAAATATTTTATATATATTATATAACCTTTTTTGGGCAAATGCAATAGAATTTTCCGAAAAAATAATAATTCACAAAAAGTTAACATTTTTAAGCTCGTAAATTGTCGCTCATTTTAGCTTTTTTTCGATAAGATCAACGATTTTTGCCGCAGAAGCAGGCATAGCGTGAGCTGCCTGCGCGCGTTTCATTTTTTCAAGCGCCGCCTTATCGTTCATCAGGCGCACTATTTCATCCGTAAGCATATTGGCGTTAAGCTCACCCTCGTCTATAACCGTTGCCGCGCCGCCCGATTTTGCAAGGCTTGCGTTTTTTCTTTGGTGATCGTTTGTCACGTTTGGGGAGGGGATCAGGATTGCGGGCGTTGCGCTTGCCGCAAGCTCTGCAAGTGCCATTGCACCGCACCGCGATATTGCAAGATCCGCCGCGGCAAGCACGCTTGGCATATCGGTAATATAGGGCACTATCCTGCATTTGCCTTGGCAAAGCTTAGGATACCTTTCCTTTACGGCATCGTAATACCTTTTACCCGTAGAGTGTATAAAATATACGTTTTCGTATTGAGATCCGATGCTTGCCATAGCCTCGCATACCGCACAGTTAAGCTTATCCGCGCCTCCGCTACCGCCCTGCGATGCTATAAAAAAGGCATTCTGCGGTATGCCAAGCCTTTGCCTTGCCGCCCCGCGCTCGGCGGTGAAAAATTCCCGCCTTACGGGATTTCCAACAAAAATTCCGCTTATCCCCGAGGTATGCTCCTGCCCAAGCAGCACAAGATCGCTTCGCCCCGCAAGCATCCTTACAGCAAGCCCTGCACTTGCATTTGCCTCGTGCAGCACCGTTGTTATGCCTTCGCTTATCGCGGCACTTGCGGTTGGCCAGCAAGCGTATCCGCCCGTAGCAATAACGGCATTAGGCTTAAAGCGCCGCAGGATCTCGCGCGCCTGCCGCCTTGCGTGCATTGCTATACGTATGGCGCGTAAGGCTTCCATACCGCTACCGCGCTAAGTCGGATCG
>JAZRLU010000005.1:0-1338 GCA_045647045.1 Eubacteriales bacterium | reverse complement strand
ATCCTACCTCATTATCAAGAAGCGCGGATACAACAAGCTTCATTGCCTCAGAGTGATCTGCAAGGGGAAGCTCCTTTATGTAATCTGCCTTTCCGGATATTTTGTGAATGAGTCTCGAGCCCTCAATACCGATTCTCTCACAGTTACCCTTTGCCATAACGGCGCCGGTATCCGTGTTAAAGAGCTGGTACTTAAGCGAGCTGGAGCCTGCGTTAACTACTAAAACCTTCATTTTACAGTTTTCCTTTCAAGTTCTTTTTTTGCAATGTAACAATTATACACCATAAAACGGAAATAATCAACAGAATTTTTAAAAAATAATTGTTTTTGATGCATTTTAACACAAATAATTAACTATCAAACCGCTTTAAGGAGGGATATATGAAAACGGTTGCTATAATATCCGAATATAATCCCTTCCATTCGGGGCACGAATATCAAATCAAGCGCATTCGTGAGGATCTTGGCCAAGATACTGCAGTGATCGCCGTAATGAGCGGTAATTACACGCAAAGGGGCGAGGCTGCGATCGTAAATAAGCACGTACGTGCAAAATGTGCCGTGATCGGCGGATGTAATCTTGTGCTTGAGCTCCCGTTCCCCTACTCCTCGTCAAGTGCTGAGTATTTTGCACGTGCCGCAGTGAGCATCATTTCCTCTCTCGGCATCTGCGATTATATCTCATTCGGCTCTGAAAGCGGTGATATAGAGGCGCTCAAAAAGCAAGCCGAGATCTTAAGCACCGATGAATTTAAAAGCGCATACGCGCGCATTTTCGAGTCCGACCGTTCTCTTGGGCATCCCCGCATATGCGAGCTTGCATACCGATCGATCGGCGCAGATCTCGGTGTTGATTTTACACCCAATAATATACTTGCGCTTGAATATATCAAGGCTATCGGGGATCTTGGCGCAAATATCTCCTTGCATACCGTTAAGCGTAGCGGCTCAGGCTATAACTGCGATACGGTAAAGGAGGGAGAGCACCCCTCTGCTCTTTCCGTACGTGAGCTTATACGCGGCGGTAGCTGTAGAGACCTTCCCTTGCCCGAATATACGAGGGCGATACTCACCGAGGCATATGAATCGGGTGAGATTCCTACGGATATTTCAAAAATATCTGCCGCGCTTATATCTAACCTACGTTTAAACCCACCTTGCGCCGATACCAATATCCATGACGGCGGAAACGGTTTATATAATCGCATTCAGGCGGCAAGCCTTGAAGCGAGTGATTTTAATACCCTATTGAAGCTTACCGTAACCAAGGGTTACACCACAGCACGTATCAGACGCGTTATTCTTAATTCCCTACTCGGCGTTACCTCCTCCGATGTA
>JAZRLU010000004.1:0-2336 GCA_045647045.1 Eubacteriales bacterium | reverse complement strand
TTGGACATTTTGACGCGATTATCCGGCGCGCTACGCTTATCATACTTCAAATCCCCTGTCGAAACCATTGCAGACCCATAGGGATAGTGAAAATACTGTACTTTCTTACATTGCTGTTGTCAATGAACGTTCCCCGATTTCTCCGGTATTTACTGAAGATATAGGGGTGTTTTGAAATGCTGATGCTTCAGGGTGAGAGCATCTTTGAGGGGTGAGGAATGTTTCGAGTAAAGCCCTGTATTTCAAGGGATTTACCCGAACACTACTAATTATATAGTGAATTTGTGCGAATTATGCGAATTTGCCGTCTTCATACCTTATATTTCAAGGTTTGGACGTGTGTATGGTTAGTGCCGCCGACGGGAATTGAACCCGTGTCCAAAAACCACTTGATATGACCTTCTCCGTAGGCAGTCGATCTTTTGAAATTCCCCGATTCCTTCGCCGAGCGACAGGCTCTATCACGGGTAGCCGTTTAATGCGTGACCGTTACAGCGGCGACTCGCGGTTCACGTGCACTACTGATTTGACGCACGGCAGGGGTCGTAGTCCTCCCCGGCGGTACGGGCGGCAATATTAAGCCGCGGCACTGCCCTTAGGCAGCCATAGCAACAGTATTGTTGTCGTTTATTATTTAAGTTTGGACATTTTGACGCGATTATCCGGCGCGCTACGCTTATCATACCTCACAGTCCCTGTCGAAACCATTGCACCCCCATAGGGGACACATATCCGCCGTGTTGCCGTCGGCGTGTGGGTACTATATATTATAACGCATTTTTTTGATTTGTCAAGCGCGGCGGCACATATTTTATAAAATTCTGCCGCGCGGAAAAAAATACAGGGGCAGAGCGCTGTTTGCCCTGCCCCATTTTGCTTTTTTAGACTTTTTTCGGGTTTACTCGTTTACGGTATCGGTTACCGTTTCAGCCGTGACAGCCTCGCCCTCTACAGCAGGCTCTGCCTTTGCAGGCTTAAGAAGCTTTATAAGCGCGCCTATTGCAAGAAGGAGCACGGGGATAAGAACGGAAACGAAATAAAGAGTAAGGTGAGAGGTCTGACCCTCGATGGTTGCACCGCCGCCGAACATAGGTGTAATGATCGGAACAGGAGAGATAAAGAGATATCTTACGATGATAGCGATGATAGCAAATACGCCGAATACCTTAGGAATTACCTTCATAAGTCTTGCAGCGAGTATTGCGGTGAATACAATCGCTACTATCATAAGCGTGGATGCCAACGAGAGCGTAATGAGATCGGGAATAAGGCTCATATAGTATTCCGACATCTGCTGCTGCAGATCCGACTGAGAGTAGCCGTAAAATTCCTTATACATCTCCAAGGAGTGGAATACACCTATATAGCCGGGGATAAGAAGTGCGGAAGCAAAATTGGCAATACCGGCGATGATGCCCGTAGCCTTTGCCTCCTTTGCCGCAAACGCCGCAAATACACAAAGCGCCGCGATGATGATACCGAAGACAACAGCCTTTGTTGTGAAGGTTGCGGTAATTTCATCGGTATAGTAGGGAATCTGAATTTTTTTAAAGAAATCGGTAAAGAAATCCATAGCGCTGTCCTTTCTTATATTTGGTTAAGTCTATAATAGCACACGCTGCATTAAATTGTCAATGAGATATTCAAAATTTGTTCAAAAACATCCTTTACGCGAACTGCGAGTTATAGAGCGAGGCGTAGAAGCCGCCCTGCGCCATAAGCTCGTTATGGTTGCCCGACTCGGTGACGGTGCCGTCCTTTATAACGAGGATAGTATCCGCGTTTTGTATGGTGGAGAGGCGGTGCGCGATAACGAAGCAGGTGCGGCTTTGCATAAGGGTTGCCATTGCCTCTTGGATCTTGATCTCGGTGCGCGAGTCTACGTTTGAGGTTGCCTCGTCGAGGATTAGCATCGGTGCATCCGAGAGCATTGCACGCGCTATGGTGATAAGCTGGCGCTGGCCCTTGGAGATGTTTATGCCCTCGTCCTTAAGCACGGTATCGTAGCCCTCCGGCAGGGATTCTATATACGAATCTATTCTTGCGGCACGTGCGGCGGCTATGACCTCCTCACGCGTGGCGTTTTCCTTACCGTATACGATGTTATCGTAGATCGTGCCGCCGAACAGCCAGGTATCCTGCAGCACCATGGTATAGGCGCGGCGCAGATCGCGGCGCTTGATATTCTTTATCGGTATACCGTCAAGGCGTATCTCGCCGCTGTCAACGTCGTAAAAGCGCATAAGCAGGTTTATTACCGTGGTTTTACCTGCACCGGTAGGGCCTACTATTGCGATAGTTTTACCGGGCTGTGCCGTTACGGTTACGTTTTTGAG
>JAZRLU010000003.1:0-1391 GCA_045647045.1 Eubacteriales bacterium | reverse complement strand
TCACAGAACGACATGGCTACGATCCGACTTGGCTTTAAGAGCAGCACGTTATCACTGTACTGACCGAAGGTGTTTTGCGCCTTTCCTTTGGCGGGTATCTTTTCGGATTCAAAGCTTGCGCATACCGTGGATACGTAATACTCCCTCGAAAGGTCGTATTCATCAAGCGAGATAACCGAAAATTCGCTTTCGCAAAGGAGCTTATACGTACCGCCATCAAGCCTTTCGTAAAGCCTGAAAAGATCGGCGTAGGTGCCATCCGTGTCAATTGCGAACTGAAGCTTGCCGCCTGCCTCGCATACGTTTATTGAAACGATATCTGTTTCTAAGGGGTTTACGTATGCCAGCGTGCCGTCACTTTCAGTGCCGTTTTTATTCACCGCGCAAACGCGGTAGGTCATTCTCTTATTTTCCTCTGCCGCACCCGTGTTGTATATAGCCGAGGTATCCTTGGTGGTGCCTACGTAGGTGTAGGTGCTCTCGTTACCAACCGCCTTGTATACGTTATATGCAACCGCATCGGAGCTTGCATCCCAAGTAAGAAGGTAGCTGTTTTTGCCTATTGCCTCTGCCGAAAGCGCGAGGGGGGCTGAAACGCGCTCTACCTCGGAAAGGTTGCAGATGATATAGGTTTCGCCTGCAACGGTATCAAAGGATATCGCATCACTTGCAAGGGCGGTATACTGAACGGCTTTGCCGTCTGCTGTAAGAACCACCGCGCCCGAAAGACCTGCGTGCTTTACCCTGCAGGTGCCGCCTGCATTTGAGGTTATGTTAAATACCTTCGCATTGCCGTTTTCCCACCTTGCGCCAACCTCAAAGTTGCCCCTTGCCACAAGGCCCGTGTACGAGCCCGTGGACCACGCCGCAGGGATCGCCGCAAGCGGCTCTATGTATCCCGACTGGCTTTGAAGAAGCATTTCGCTAACGCCTGCCGTGCCGCCGAAGTTACCGTCTATCTGGAAGCCTGCCGGGGTTTTTGACCAAAGGTTGGTTGAGGTACGCATTTTAAGAAGCTTTTGATACTGGCGGTATGCCTCATCACCGTTTCCGACTCTTGCCCAAAGGTTCTGCCTGTGCGCTATAGACCAGCCCCAGGTATCTCCCGCAGTTCCCATCTCTCTTTGCGAAAGGGTGTATTCTGCCGCATCTACCCACGCGGGCGTGCTTGAATTTATAAGGTTTCCGGGATAAAGACCTACAAGCTGCGATATATGCCTGTGCGCATACTCGCCAAGATCACCGTAATAGTCCTCCTCGCGGAACTCCTTTACCTGTCCCGAATAGCCTATTACGATAGGATCGTAGTACGGAAGCTGCGCTTCTATCGTTGCAAGCACGCTCTCGCCCTCGTCTGTTGCCTCAATGCCGAGTATCTCGGCAGCAAGCAG
>JAZRLU010000002.1:0-1201 GCA_045647045.1 Eubacteriales bacterium | reverse complement strand
GAATTAATTAAGACTGAAAAATGCAACGCAAACAGTCCCATACAAACCGAAATAACTGCCTCTGCGATATTGTTTTTCAGGACAGTCTTAGCAGTTATTTTTACAATTCGGCTTGAGGGTATTTCAAAGTGGGTCATAACGTCTCTCCTTTTAAGAATTATATAATTTTCAGCTTGGCAAAGGTAGCCATAAGCTTCTTTTCTGCTCCGTTATCGAAGGTGATCTCGTAGAGGACGTCGCCGCCGAGGTCCTTGGAGCTTTTTATCGTTCCGTTACCGAATATCGCGTGGTTTACGCGCGTGCCTGCCGGCAGGTGCTCAACGCCAAACTTTTCTGCCGTGGAGCGTGTGGCACTGCCGCCGCGTGCTGTGGGAGTGGGCTTATATCCTTGTGACGTGCCGCCCCGTGCGTGATTAAATCCGCCCGAGCCGTATGAACCGTAGCGCGGCGAGTTCTCGGGGCGCGCCCCTCTTGGGGAAAACGGGTCGAAGTAAGACGGGGGCATCTTCGGCGGCTCGCGCATAGGAGACTCGTTGTTTATAAGCTCTTTCGGTATCTCCTCGCGCACAAATACGGAAAGCTTTCCTGCGGCGGTCTTGCCGTACATCATACGGCTTGCCGCGTGGGTTATATAAAGCTTGTGCTTCGCACGTGTGATAGCAACGTAGCAAAGCCTGCGCTCCTCGCTCATCTCCGAGGTGTCAAACATATTCTTCTCGGAGGGGAAAATACCGTCCTCCATACCTGCAAGAAATACGGTGGGAAACTCAAGTCCCTTTGCGGAATGTATCGTCATAAGCACAACGGCATCTGCACTCTCGTCATACTTATCAACGTCTGCAACAAGCGCGATATCCTCAAGATAGCCTGCAAGGGTAGGGGGCGTGTCAGCTTCATTGCAGCGTTTTTCGTATTCAAGCGCACCCGAAATAAGCTCGTTTACGTTGTCTATCTTGCCGTCACCGATAAAGCCCTCGCTTTCCAGCATATCGCGGTAGCCGCTTGATTCAAACACGCGCGCTATCATATCGCTCGGCAGGGTGCACTCGCTACGTATGTTGTCTATCATTGCCGCAAATGCTGCAAGCTCTGCCGCAACACGTGCAAGGGCAGTAAATTCGCCTGCGCGGCGCATTACGTCAAGCATAGACGTGCCTGCCTCGCTTGCAAGTGCTTCTATGGCTTCTATTGCCTTTGCACC
>JAZRLU010000001.1:0-22263 GCA_045647045.1 Eubacteriales bacterium | reverse complement strand
CACAGATATACTGTCTTGATACCGCACGTATGTCGGGCTGCTTCGGCTTGCTTGTTTTATACGCGCTTGAGCTTCAGCGCGAGGGCAAGAGCTTTGATGAGGTGGTTGCTTGGCTTGAAGAGAACAAGGTTCGCGTTCACCAGATGGGCCCGATAGACGATCTTACGTTTATTGCCCGCCGCGGTAAGATATCCAAGGGTAAGGCATTCTTCGGTAACCTCGCAGGCGTGAAGCCTATGGGAGACTGTAATGCAGACGGTTACGTTACCGTTCTTGCAAAGGCAAAGGGAATTGCCAAGGCGCTTGATGCAACCGTAAAATACGTTCAGGCGGTTGCCACAAACGCCGAGGATCAGTATATCATAATCAGCCACAGTGATAGAGAAAAGTATGCACTTCAGCTTAAGGAAAAGCTTGAGGCTTGCATTAAGTGCCGCGGTATCTTCGTATCCGACGTTTTCAGCGCGTGCGGAACAAATATCGGCCCCGGTATGATAAGTGCATATTTCCTTGGTGCGCCGGTATCGGAGGATACCGCGGTAGAGAAGGAAGCGCTTCTTAAGGCCATGGCGGATATTGAAAATCAGTAATAATGAGAGAAAAAAGTATGACAACAACGATAAACGGTAAAGTCTATCTTGAAATGATAGCAAGCGGTATAAGATATCTTGATCTTCACCGCGCCACCGTCAACGATCTCAACGTTTTCCCCGTGCCGGACGGTGATACGGGAACCAATATGGTAATGACGATGAGATACGGTCTTGACTCCGTAAAGGAGCGCCCCGAGTCGCTTTCTGCCGCCGCGCGTGAGCTTTCGCGCAATGCGGTGTTCGGCGCAAGGGGTAACTCCGGCGTAATTCTTTCGCAGTTCTTCAGGGGAATTGCAGAGTCGTTAAACGGTGTCGAGCAGGGTAGCGCAGAGGATATTTCGCGTGCCCTTATCGCAGGCTGCAGCAGCGCATATTCCGCCGTTGCAAAGCCCGTTGAGGGTACGATGCTTACCGTGCTTAAGGATGCGGCACGCGCAACCGAGAGTATAGAGGCAAGGCAAAGCCTTGATAGTCTCGTTACCGTTTTCCTTAAAGCTGCAAGAATATCTCTTGCAAACACACCGGAGCTTCTTCCCATACTCAAAAAGGCGCACGTTGTAGACAGCGGCGGCGCCGGCGTAGTATATCTTTTCGAGGGTATAGAGAAATACCTGAACGGTGAGAGCGTGGATATCTCCGATGAGAACAGTGAAAGCAGCGCTTCCAAAAATTTTGAGCAGTCCGACTTTGATTATTCACTCATAAATAAAAACACACGCTTTGAGTACGGATATTGCATCGAAAGCCTGATACAGCTTAAGATAGATGCAGAGGATTTTGATGAGGACGATTTCCGTGAAAATCTTGAAAAGCGGGGAAATTCCATAGTTCTTACCCTTGTCGGTGATAAGCTTAAATTGCACGTTCACTCAAAGCGCCCCGGTAAGATCCTTGATATCTGCCAGGAAATAGGCGAGCTTCTTACCCTGAAGATCGAGAATATGACCGTGCAGAACATGGAAAAAGAGATGAAAGCTAAGCCGCGTGAGAAATATCTCGTTGCCGAAGAGCCGTCGGGAACGGAGTTTGCCGTTGTTGCGGTTGCTCCCAATACCACCATTCAAAAGCTCTTCTCGGATATGGGTGCAGACGTTGTTATACTCAGCGAGATAGCCCCCTCGTCGCAGGAGTTTATGGAGGCGTTTGACTTTGTTTCGGACAGAGAGATACTTGTCTTCCCAAACAGCTCAAACTCCGTTCTCAGTGCAATGCAGGCAGCATCACTCTACCGTAAATCATTTGTCAGCACGGTAAATTGCCGCTCTATCCCGCAGTGCTATTCCGCGCTTGCCATGATGGATTTTGAGAGCACGGCAAAGGATGCTATCCGCTCGTCAAGAAGCGCGATAGCCGATATATACGAGTTCTCCGTATATCACGCTATGAAGGATACCTCCTTCGGTAAAACGGATATACGCAAAAACGATTTCTTTGCCATATCGGGCAAAACTCTTCTCGGCGTAGAGGATACCCTTGAGCGTGCAACGCTTAAGGCGGCAGAGTCCGTGATCAAGGAGAAGAGCTGCACGGCACTCACCGTGTTCTACAGTGAGGAAATGGCAGAGGAGTTCGTAAATGCTATGGTAAGCAAGCTTGAGGATATCGCAAATGCCGAGGTCGTATCGGTAATGGCAGGCGAAATATCTGCAAGCTTTACAATAATGATTTTGTGAGGATTATAATATGAGAAAGATCACAGACAGAAAAAAGCTTGTCATTTACGGTTGCTCCGGTCTCGGAGTAAATATGCTTAATATGATAATGGGCTCTTATCTCGTTTCGGCTCTCCAGGTAGGCGGCTTTGCCTCTGAGGATATAGGGCTTTGGACGTATCTTGATAAGGACCTGATAATTCCTTTCATATGGATATTCATCGGCTTCTTCGCAAAGGCGCTTGACGGAATTATAGACCTCCCCTTCGCAACCTTTGCAGATAAGCTTAAAACGGGCTTTGGCAGAAGAAAAACCGGAATACTCATCGGTTACATACCAATGATGGTCTCCTTCCTCTTGTTCCTTGTCACCCCCTTTAAGCCGGGCAGCATCGGCGCAGATATAGCAAGCACCGTATGGTTCGGTGTGCTTCTTTGCTCCTTCTATACCTTCTATACGCTTACGATGCTTACGTACTACGCAACCTTCTCCGAGATTTGTGCAAACGAAGAGGATATGACCTTCCTTTCAAATACGAAGTCTATTTGTGACGTTGTGTATATGAGCCTTGTATACGCGCTCTTCCCCGTGTTTGTAAACGTAATGGGACTTAACGTACGTAACGTTGCGATCATCTTCTTCCCCCTTGTGCTTACAATGCTTATTCCCTTGTTCACGCTTAAGGAAAATAACGATGAGCAGGGCGAGATAAGAGTTCTTACCCTTAAGTCCGCACTCTCAACGTCCTTCCAGAATAAGCCCTTCATATATTGGATGTCCACCTCCTTTGTAACCGCTATCGGACTTCAGCTTTTCCTTGGCGGTATCAACGAGCTGTTCTCCAATACCGATCTTAATATGACGGTCGTTATGGCATCCTCCTTTGCACCCGTTCCCTTCACAATTATGCTTTATAACCACTTTATAAAGAAAAAGGGTCTCGGCTTTGCATACAGATACGTTCTTACCGTATTTGCAGGCGGTATGCTTATAATGCTTTCGTGCCTCGGTATATCCAATCTTGACGTGCTCTTACCCCGTATATCCGATTCGCTTCCCGCGTTCGTTAATACTGCATTGGAAGCTATTATGAAAAACAGCGGCACTATCCTTCTTATAATATCCCTCGTTGGCGGTGTTGCGGTTTCCTTCTCCCTCGGTGCATTCTTCTCCGTTACGTATATGGTGCCCTCGCGCCTTGCGCAGATCGAGTATGAGAAGAGCGGCAAGGGCGTAGCCTCTATGCTCTTTGCGGTTCAGGGCTTGTTTGAGGGTATTGCGGCAGGTATCGCAACCGGCGTTATCCTTACCTCTCTTAAGTGGGCGAATCAGATATGGCTTCTTCCCATAATTGCGATCGTATGCTGTGCGATAGCCTTTGCAATGTCCTTTAAATTCAGTGATGACGTTGCGCTTATGGGTAAGCAGGAACAGTAATAATGATATACGATATATTTCGCTGTATAGGTCTTACACTCGGCTATCCGCTTCAGCTTCTGTTTTTCAAGCGCAGAACGTTTTATGAAAACGGTGCTGAGCCAACCTTCCGCCACGGTGGAAAGCTTATTATAACCAACCACTTCAATATGTTTGATTACGTGCTTACGTCATTTGTTGTCTATCCGCGTAAGCTCAACGTAGTTGCCTCCGAAATGCCCTTTAAAAGCAAGATAACGCGCTTTGGAATGAAGTTCTTCGGCGCAATTCAGGCAAATAGGGAAACGCGCAGTATGCGCTTTATGGACGAGTGCGTAAGGGTTATAAATTCCGGTCAGCTCGTTCAGATATATCCGGAGGGCAGAAACACGGATGATGGGCAGATACACGAGTTCAAGCATAGCTATCTCGTTATCGCGCACCGTGCAAAATCTCCCATAGTGCCGATCGTTACAGACGGTAATTACGGTCCGTTCAAGCGTGCAAGCGTTATTATAGGCAAGGAGATAGACGTATCAGAGCTTATAAAATCCGATGCACGCACCCCCTCGCGTGAGGAGCTTGAAAGCGCAAATGCATACGTTTTCGCGCGCGTTTTAGAGCTTCGCCGTGAGTTAGAGGAAAGAAAAAAGAAAAAGAGGATTAAAAAGTGATAGATTTCATTACGCATCCCGTATTTATAGCGGTGGCAATCTTCATTGTTGCCTCCGGTATAATAATGATGTGCGTTACGTTCGGCGTTGCCTCTTACTACGTATACAATTGCACTCTGCGCCGCCGCTCGCGCGATCAATGGTCGCGTGAGATACCGAGTGACGTTGCACCCGATTCGCTACAGATGTACGAGATCGGCGCAAGCTGGAGCGAGGCAAATTCCGCACGTAAGCAGGACGTACATATAGTAAGAGACGGCCTCAATTTATACGGTGAATACTACGATCTCGGCTACGACCGCTGCGCGATCATTCTTTCGGGCAGAACGGAGGGGCTGAGATACGGATATTATTTCGCCATTCCCTATGCCGAGCGCGGCTGTAATATACTCGTTATCGATCCCAGAGCGCACGGTATGAGTGACGGTGAGTTTAACACCGTTGGCTTTGAAGAAAGCCTTGATGCCGTTGAATGGATAAAATTCGTTGAAAATGAATACGGTATAAAGAATATAGTTCTCCACGGCATATGTATAGGTGCTGCAGCAGGTATGCTTGCACTTAACACGGGCAGGGTAGGCGATAGCGTAAAGGGTATCGTTACCGAGGGTATGTTTGCAAACTTCGGCGAATCGGTAAAAAATCATATCCGCGAGCGCAAAAAGCCCGTATATATAACCTATCTTTGCACCGATCTTTGGATGCGCCATTACACGGGGCATTCAATGAAGCGCGGCCCGCTTGACGTAATAGACGGTGTAAAATATCCCCTTCTTATGCTTCACAGCAAGGAGGATGCTTATTCCACCCCCGAATTTGCACAGCGCTTGTTTGATAAGTCGGGCGCGGCGGAAAAGTCTATCGTCTGGTTCGATCACGGCAGGCATTCTATGCTCAGGATCACCGATACCGCGCGATATGACGGCGCGATAGGCGAATTTCTTGATAAGATTTTTAAATAACATTCTAATAAAGGAGAAAAAATATGTTTTGTAAGTATTGCGGATATAAGCTTGCAGATGATGCAAACTTCTGCCCCAAATGCGGCAAGCTCGTTCTTGAGCCCGAGCCCGAAATAACTGCTGCTCCCTTGCAGGAAAAAACCGTAGCAGATGATCCGATAACCTCCATTGAGCCCATCTACGTTGAGCCGGAGGAGCCCGTTTATTACGTAGAACCCAATGAAATGGAGCTCAGCCCCGAGGTAGAGGCAGAAAAGAATGCTCTTGGATCTAAGGTTCTTACTTGGGGCATTTTAGCTCTCGTATTTGCTGAAACCGTTATTTTAAGCCTGCTCGGTCTTATTTTCGGTGTTGTAGCAAAGGGTAAGGTAAGAAATTATCAGGAGAAATTCGGCGGTACCGACGGTAAGGCAACTGTAGGTAAGATATTTGCCAACATCAGCGTGCCCTTAAGCATCGGCGTAATGGCGTTCTTCTTCCTTTACATGCTGATAATTATTGCCGAAATAGGAATTCTTTTGTAATATTCAGATGCTTCCTTTAATAAAGCGGGATTGCCGATAAGGTGATCCCGCTTTGAATTTTGTTTACCCATACCGTCAAAAATAACTAAAAAAGGCGGTATATATGAAAAGGCTTCCCGTTGCACTCGGTGCTCTGTGCACCTTGAACTCCCTTGCGGCAATAAAGGTATACAGGCGCGTGTTCTCGCGCTATGAAAGGCAAAGCGCATTTAAAGATCCTGCGCTTTTTATAACTCTGCGCGCGCTTGGTGATCTGTGTTGCAAAACCTTCCGCTTTACCTCGGGCGGCAAAAGCCTTGCAGGCTATTATTACCGCGCAAACAAGGATCTTGGCACGGTGGTATTCAGTCACGGTATGCACTCGGGAGCAGACGATTATCTGCCCGTTTATGCAGGTCTGCTCCGCCGCGGTTATTCCGTTATTACGTATGACGGTACGGGAACCTATGGCTCGGAGGGGGAGTGGACGGTCGGTACCTGCCGTGCGGCGCAGGATCTTTTTGCATTGCTTGACTATATATTTGCATCGGGGGAGCGTACGGATAAGCCGATACTGCTTATGGGGCATAGCCTCGGTGCTTATGCCGCTGCAGTTGCAGCCCCGCGCTTTGCCGTACAGGGATGCGTATGTATATCGGGAATGGATCTTGCCTCGTCATTGATAATGCATATGGCACAAAAATATGTTGGTATCGCCGCACAGATAAACCGCCCGTTGCTTGCCGCGTATCAGCGTTACCTCTTTGGCGGGCTTGTCCATACGTCTGCCATAGCCGCAATAAACAGTGCCTCTTGCCCGGTGCTTATAGCACACGGAGAGTGTGACGAGGTCATAAACGCTTCCTGCGGCTCGCTTATTTCCAACCGTTACCGTATAACTAATCCACGCGCCGAATTTTACGTTGGGCGCGGCAAGTGCGGCACGCATAGCGGAATCCTTTATTCCGCCGCGGCAAACGATATGCGCCGCGAGCTTTTTTCCTTTGTAAATTCAAATCGGGATAAGTCGGAAAATGAGCTGTGCCGCATACTGTCTTCAAGGGCTTGTATAGATCACTTTCGTCTGATTTGCGAGGTGAATGAGGAGCTCATGGAAAAAATGCTCAAACTTTTAAGATAAAATTAACAAAATGTTACGAAAACCGTGATTTCCGTTGACAAAGCTTCATATATATGTTATAATGAATCAACTTCAAAAAAGGAGGCGTCAAAATGGATAACAAAATTCTCTTTGGTATTATGTGCATCATCTTCAATGCTTACGGTGTTCCTTGCTTTATGCAGGGCAAGACCAAGGCAGGTATACTTCGCATAGTTCTTGGCGTAGTTACCTTCGGCATCATATCTATTATCAACTGCATCAAGGGTATTATCCTTGGTATCCAGGTTCTTAAGATGTCTGATGAAGAGTATGCTGAGAAGAAGGGTACCCTCGATAGCGGTATTCCTGCAGCAAAGGACTAATTTGCTCTTAATAAAAAAACAGTCGGCGTTTTCGTCGGCTGTTTTTTATTTATTTAATTTTTTTCGGTAAATTACTTGCCTTTTGCGCGCCGAAATGTTAAACTGTAGATATGAAAAACAAGATGCAAAAGCGGCACTCGCCGCCGGCGCGTCATAACTTGCGCAAAGCGGTGCGGCAGCATCGGCAGGCGGTAAAAATGGAGGGGAATATGGATATTACACGCAATATAGACGAGGCAATACACGCGCTTTTCTGTAAGCCCGTTTTCTCCACCTCTGCAGAAAGATTTCTTATTTTAGACGAGCTTAAGTCTCTATATCCCACTCTTTCACAGCCACAGCGCTTCTCGCTTATTTTAACAGCGCTTCTTTCCCGCGTTTCCGTACCGATAGAGGATCACGATCTTATCGCGGGCAGGGCGCTTGATAGGCTTCTTACGGAGGCGGAGGAGGCGCAGTTTGCAAAATACTTAAAATCTGCCGATTATCCCTCGCGGCAGCTTTTCTGGTCATCGGGGCATTGCACCTATTCGTGGGATATGCTTGTATCGGAGGGCTTACCGGCGCTTCGCCAAGGCGTGCTGAAGCGTATAGAGGAATGCACGGATAACTCAAAGCGCATATTTCTCACGTCCGTTGCCGATACGTATAGCGCAATCATCGCGTATATTATCAGATATTCCGAGGCGGCGCGCAGCCGCGGTATGACCGCGCTTGCCGATAATCTTTGGCAGATCGCAAACGGCAGTCCAAACAGCTTTGTAACCGCCCTTCAGCTTTTATGGATAGTAACGCTTATAGACTGTGCGTATATATCCGAAAATCCTACGCTTACAGTAGGCAGGCTTGATAAAATACTTTATCCCTTCTATAAAAACGATATTGAAAACGGTACTCTTACGCGCGATATGGCAAGGGCGTATATAACCGATTATTATTGCAAGCACAATCTTATTATGGGTCGTGGTGAGCACCAGATAGGGGATGCAACAAACAGTACCACCTTCAGGCGTATTCTAAACTTTGATGCACCTCAGTACCTGCCCATATGTGGCACGGATGAAAATGGGGAAACGCTCGTAAACGAGCTTACAGAGATCTTTGCTGAGTGCATAGTGCCGAAATTCAAAAACCCCGTTGTTGTTGTAAGATACGTGCCGGGGCTTGATAAAAGCCATCCGCAGCTTTGGCGCACGCTTTGCACAAAAGCGCTTGAAAGCTCATCACTTATGTTCTATAACGATACGAACGTGCTCTCTGCTATGGCTCGCATCGGCTTGCCTATAGAGGACGCGCGAAGATATTCTCACTTCGGCTGTAATTGGTGCTCCCCGGGTGATAATTCCGCTTGGATGATGAGCGCACCAAAAAGCTCTAATTACGCAATACACCGCACGCCCGAGGAGGCAAAAATGGTTGACGTTCCGTATATGCGTACGCGCAGTGCGCACAGCTGGCCGCAGGACTTTGTTGAAATTATGCACGAGCTTGCAGATAGGGAAGAGGGCAGCGTAACGATAGAGGATTTTTATTCAGCCTTCTTTGCGCGTATGTCCGATTTTATAGATCACAAGCTTTCGGTGCTCTCGCTTGAGCTTAAGCTTAGGCAGCGCGCCCCCTCTACCGCCATAACGTTTGGAGATTGCTTCTTCTATGATTCTATCAGAAATGCGGAGTGCTTCTCCGCAGGTGCAAAGTATCATTTTGAGCTGCAAGCGTTCCAGATGTTCGGAACGGTGGTAGATTGCTTTATTGCCGTAGATCAGCTCGTAATGCGTGAAAAAAAGCTTACGCTTAAGCGCCTTTGCGATGCGGTAGATGCTAATTTTGAAGGCTACAGAGACGTGCTTGCCCTCTGTCGCAAGGCAGAAAAATACGGTATGGATACACCGCTTTCGAATATGCACGTAGAACGCATTTCGCATAAGGCAAGTGAGATAGTGTTTGAGAAAAATAAACCCTATCTTGCCTCGCAGGGGCTTTTCCTTGTTCCCTGTATGCAAAGTGATACCTGGCACATAAAATACGGCGAAGGTTACGGTGCAACACCGGACGGTAGGCTTGCAGGCACGCCTTATTCGCAAAATTCAAGACCCTCAAACGGCGCCTGCCGAGAGGGAATTACGGGTATGTTAAACTCAATGCTTCATCTCCCAAGCTCAGGGCTTGTTTCCGGTGCATTGAATCTTGACGTAGATCTGCGTCAGTTCTCGGGGGAGGCGGGCAAGGCACTCTTTGCATCCCTGCTTGCAACCTATTTCAATAGCGGCGGTCTTCACGCTCAGGTTTCCGCACTAAGCGCAGACGAGCTTGAGGATGCCGTAAAAAATCCGCACCTGCACGGCGACTTGCGCGTGCGCGTTACCGGCTTCAGCGGAATATTCGTTGATTTCAGCGAGCGCTTGCAAAGTGACGTTATCGAGCGCTTTAAACAGTAAGTTAGAAAAGGGAGATCATTATGAAAAAAATATTACTTCCAAACGGGCTTAACGTATCGCAAGTATCACTTGGCGCTATGATGTTCGGCTCTACCGTATCAAAAGAGGAGTCCTACCGCGTGCTTGATAAATATATCGATATGGGCGGTAACTTTATAGATACCTCAAACAATTATGCGCACTGGGCAGGCACGGGCGATGAAAGTGAGACCCTGCTTGGCGAGTGGCTGCGTGACCGCGGCTGCCGCGACCGCGTTGTTATCGCAACCAAGGTAGGCTTTGACCGCCACGGCAAGGGCGCAGGTCTTAAGCGCACACAGATAGAGTATTGGATCGACGAAAGCTTGCGTAAGCTCGGTACAGACTATATCGATCTCTATTATGCGCATACAGATGATCCCACAACGCCCTTGGAGGAAACTATGGAGGCGTTTGACTCTCTTATCAAAAAAGGCAAGGTAAGAGCTCTCGGCGCAAGCAATTACGATACCTGGCGCCTTGCAGAGGCTAATATGATCGCCACCGCAAACGGATGGACACCTTATACCGCAATGCAGCAAAGATTAACCTATCTTGATCCCATATCCTACGTTCCGCCTAAGTACACCTATAACGAGATAGTAAACCGCGAAAGGCTACGCTATCTGTGCGATAAGAATATGCCCCTTATCAGCTACTCCTGCCTTTGCAAGGGCGCATATGAGGATCCCACACGCCTGCCGAACGAATACGAGGGCGGCGCGCGCCTTGACTTTATCCGCAAAATGGCAAGCGAAAAGGGCGTTAACCCCAGCGCGCTTGTTATAGCTTGGCTTATAAACCTTCACCGCTGCGAGGGCTACCCCACGGTAATACCGCTCTTCTCCGCCACGGGCGATCATCTTGCAGACAATCTGCGCGGTACAGAGCTCACCCTCACCGATGAAGAGCTTAAAATGATGAATTCCGTTATTTGATAAAAATACACAATAAAGCTCCCCCGATCTCATCGGGGGAGCTTTGCTTTTGGTATTATAAAATTAAAATCAAATATTCTTCAGCCCTTATTCTATTACGGGCTCTGTGCGGAAATTCTTTATTCTGTGGAAGGTAGAATAGTTTGAATCGTGGAAGGAGTTTGCGCCGTTCATTGCCGTACGGCAAAGGAAGATCATATCGTCACCCTCGATGATAAACAGTACGTATTGGAAGCCGATAAGCTTTTCATCCTGATCTCTGTAGTCAAAGATGTCGCACACAAGCTCCCAGCTTTCAAGATCGCGTGAGCGCATAAATGAAAGCAGATTTCTTGCAGACGTCTTATTTTCATCCCAAACGCGCGTGCATATCGTGTAATAATAGCCCGATACGCTGTCGTACTCGATCGTAAACTTTGAGTAGTTTGCAGGGAAGCTCATCTGGCGCAGGTATGTAAGCGGTGCTTCGGGATCGTTTTTATCCACCTCGTAAACAAGCGCGGTGTGATACTTACCGAAACGCATTATGTTAAGGAATCTACCTTCCGGATCAAAGGCAAGCGTGCCCTCTATAGTCATCGTATAGGGAGACATTCCCTCGAAATCGGGATGCGTGTAGGGGAAGGGCATCGGCTCTGTAAAGCTCCAGCTTGCAGGATCAAGAAGATCCGCATCAACAGGGCAAGAGGCAACCATAGCCGCGTGACCGTATACCTTATTCGCCCAAGCGCCCCACTCCATAGAGCGGTAGATCCTGCCGTTATAATACATAAAGTTTTGCGGATTCTTGTGCATGCCGGTGTTTCCGTTTTTGCCGTTTGAGCCGCGCATAAGAGTAACGGGAGGGGTAAAGGTCTTTCCGCCGTCGGTTGATTTTCCTATAAGAAGATCGCCGTACTCGGTAGAGCAGGAAAGCATATAAAGCTCTCCGTTATGTATAAACAGATCTCCCCAGAAGCAGGGGGTAAGCTCGCTTACGTAATGCCAGGTCTTGCCGTTATCGTCAGAGCGGAAGATAAGCGTAAGATTCTGCGGTCCCTTGCTTTCGTAAAGGTCCATCGATGCAAGCAGATAGCCGTCAGGGTGGCGCACAAACGAAGGGGATGCAAGGAATTTGCCCGAGAAGGAGTATGCAGGATCCTCGGGGTGCAGGTAGTTAACTACCGTTCCTACAACCTCGCCGCATCTTGCAAGGCGCACGCGGCTCTTTTTGTCACCTGCCGCTACGTAAAACTCATAATCCGTATCTGCAGTAAGATCGGTTATATCGCAATAATCGTTCTCGGTATCGCATACGTGTATAAACTCACCCTCATCGCGCTTGCGGTAAAATACAGAGTACACCGTACCGCACTCCGAAAGCCATTCAAAATGTATAGCCGTCTTATACGGTACTACTCGGCACACGTATATGTCACCCACGTCCGTAAGGGGCGGTCTGTATGGGTGATAGCTCCAGTTATTGTAGCCCTTCATAATGTTCTCCGTTCTTTTTTACTTGTACATAGGTCCGAAGTTAGCACAAGCTCTGTAGTCCTGCGCCTCCTTGTCCATACCAAAGGCATTCCATACCGTGGGGCGGAATATGTCCTCAGTGGGCACGTTGTGCATGCATACGGGTATTCTCAGCATAGAGCACAAGGTGATAACGTCTGCGCCTATATGACCGTAAGAGATAGCGCCGTGGTTTGCACCCCAGTTGTTCATAACCTCATACGCGGTCTTGAAGGGGCTGCCCTCCTTACCGTCACATCTCGGTGCAAACCAAGTGCAGGGCCAGGTGTAGTCGGTTCTCTTCCAAAGAGTGTCGGAAACCTCTGCGGGCAGACCTACGGTCCAACCCTCTGCAATCTGTACAACGGGACCGATGCCCTTAACAAGATTAAGTCTTATCATAGTAGCGGGCATCTCAACCTTAGTTTCAAAGCGAGAGGAGAAGCCGCCGCCTCTGAAATATCCTATATCAGCGGCATTCCAGGTGGTGTTTGCCATAATAGCATCCATATCCGCCTCGGTGATATCGTACCAAGGCTTCATAACGGGTGCACCGCTCTCATCCTTTGCCTCGCCGTTTGCATCAAGGCAGCACGCACCGGAGTTTATAAGGTGTATAAATCCGTCGGCATCCTTTGCCTTGCCTTCAATATCATAGCCGGTAACGCGCTTTACCGCCGCGCCCGACCAATACGTGCGCACGTCTGCAAACATCTGCGCGCGGTTGGTAAGAAGCTTCATAAACAGCATGCTAACGCCGTTAAGCACGTCATTTTCGGTAGCAAGTATATAAGGCTCTCTTGCGCCCTCCCAGTCAAAGGATGTGTTGAGCACAGCCTCTGCCCAGTCTGCATTGGGATAAAAGTCGGTCCACTGTCTCTGTCCCTGGAAGCCTGCAGCGATCGCATTATGACCAAGCGCCTCCTCCTCGCATCCTGCGGGCAGGTTCTTGTTGCCGCGCATAAGATCCTTTATAATAACCGCGGTCTTTACAACAAATTCAAACTGTTCTTCCTTTTCTGCATCGCTCTTGCGTACAAAGTCGGGGTTCTTGTCAAAGCCTATAATGCACTTTTCCTTAGCCCACTTAAGCGCTCTTTGATATTCGGCCTCGTCATAAATGCCCTCGCTCATTCGGCGTATGATCTCAACCTCGTCTACCGATTCAACGCGCAGCCCAAGATATTCCTCAAGGAACTGCGAATCAATAATAGAGCCGCCGATACCCATACAGATAGAGCCTATCTGCAGGTAAGACTTTCCGCGCATTGTTGCAACGGCAACCGCCGCACGTGCAAAGCGCAGGATCTTCTCCTTAACGTCCTCACCTATCGCGGTGTCGTCTGCATCAACAACGTCGTGACCGTAAATACCAAATGCGGGCAAGCCCTTCTGCGCGTGCGTTGCAAGCACGGATGCAAGGTAAACCGCACCGGGGCGCTCGGTCGCATTAAGTCCCCAAACCGCCTTTATGGTGTCGGGATTCATATCCATAGTTTCCGAGCCGTAGCACCAGCAGGGTGTTACGGTAAGCGTTATTGCAACGCCCTCTCTTCTGAACTTTTCCTCGCATGCAGCTGCCTCTGCTACGCGTCCTATCGTAGTATCTGCTATAACTACCTCGGCAGGTGTACCGTCCGAATACTTCAAATTGCCCGAGATAAGCTCTGCCGCAGCCTTTGCCATAGCCATAGCCTGATCCTCAAGGCTCTCTCTTACCTTAAGCGCTCCGCGTCTTCCGTCTATTGTGGGGCGTATTCCTATTTTGGGATAGCTGCCTATAAGTCTTGCCATATCTGTTACTCCTTTATATCGTAATTTTTATCTTATCCGTTTGGTATTATTTAAACATAAGCTCGTAGGTTGTTGCCATCTGCCTTATGCAATGCTTCTGGTAATCGGTAAGATTAGCCTCATCGTTCGATCTTGCATAGGTCTGCATAGGTATTCCCACGATATCATTAAGGTAATACTTTGCGCAGCAGGGATAAGTAAGCATCTCAAGGTGAGATGCAAGACCGAGATAACCCTGCAAAAGCTCCGCCTCATCAGAGCTGTAGTCCGATCTCATAAGGCGCACGTAAAGCTCGGGGTGGAAGTTTGCCATAACGCCGCAATAGCCAAATGCGCCTGCACGCAGGGTGTCAAGCAGCGTTTGTCCGTTTGCGTTAAAGATCTTAAGATTGCTGCCGCGGCACCACTCAACCCTTTTTGCAACCGTATCCTTGTCGCAGCAGGTGTCCTTAATAAAGTAGAAGCGACCGTTTTCTGCGCACCATTTTACCATCTTCTCGCTCAAAAGCCTCTTGTAGGGCTTGGGGCACTCGTATACGCCAAGGGGCATATCCTCGGGAAGTGCGGCGATAAGCCTCTCGGTGTCAGCTATCCACTTCTCGTCCGAAGTGTTTTCTATATCCATTCTGTTGCTTATAAGTATAAGCGCATCGGGACCCTCTTTGGCAATTGCATTAAGCTCTGCCACCTGATCCTCAAAGCTATCGGAAACGTGTCCGGATGCAACGATCATCATAGGCTCACGGCTTTTATCCTTTTGAGCCAACTCGCGGCTCTTTCTTATTACCGTTCTTGTAAGAAGAACTCTTTCCGTGGGCGTAAGGTAGAATATCTCGCTTGATTGGCAGGTAGCAAAAATTCCGTCGCATCCCATATTCCAATACCATTCTACAAGACGCTCGCAGGTCTCGTAATCTATATTTCCGGCCTTATACGGCGTTATCATTGTCGGATATACGCCGCCCTTAACCTTAAAATCCATAATTTCCTCCTGTATTTTTGTAAAATAGCGCACAGTAGCGCATATACATTTTAATTTTATAATATTTATAGCATCATATCAATGATAATTACCGACTAAATTTTATCTTTTTTGGACATATTATTGACAAGATCATCGTACTGTGCTATAATCCATTTGTATTAGCGAAGCGAAATTAAGGGAGGGGTATTATGGCGATCGTAAATAGGGATGAAGTAATAGAAAAGCTAAAGTCCATAAACAAAATAACCGTTCCTCAAATGGCAGATCCCATAGGGCTTCATATCCATACGCTTCAGCTCAATTCATACAGCGAGGCAAAAAATACGTTTTATTTCAAGCCCCATAAGCATTCCTTTTTTGAGCTTTATTTTGTCATTTCGGGTAGCGTTGTGTATGAAATAAGCGCTCAAAAGGGCATCCTGCGCGCCTGCGAGGGTGATTTTGTTCTCGTTTACCCCGGCACAGATCACACGCTTATCGAATGCTCGCCCGATTTTACAAGGCTTGCATTTTGCTTTGAGCTTACAGACATAGAGAAAAATCCGCTCACCTCGTCAATAAACAGCCTTCTTTACAGCCTTAAATATTCCTGCAAAAAAACAAATGATGAGGTAGATGCGCTTATCTGTATGATAGCGGAGCACAGCTCGTCAAAAAATCTGTTTTCGACCTATATGATAAGAAACGACGTGTTCAATATCATCTGCGAGCTCTCAAAGCTCATATCTCCTCATCAAGAGGCGCTTGCCGAGCTGCAAAAGGATGATTCCATTGCAGATTCAAGATACGTTTATGCAAAAAAGTTCATTAAAGATAATATTATGTCAAACGTAAAGACATCCGAGGTAGCCGCAAGCGTGCACCTCAGCATCAAGCAGCTAAACCGTCTGTTTTTCAAATACGAGGGCAAAAGCGTTTTTGATTACGTAAGGGAAAAGCGCTGCGGCGTTGCAAAAAAGCTTTTGCTTGATGAAAAGCTTACAGTATCGCAGATAAGCGAAATGCTCGGCTTTTCCGATGAGTTTTACTTCAACCGATTTTTTAAAAGAAATACCGGCTTCCCCCCGCACCGCTTCCGCGTTTTAAACGGAGAAAAATAAAACAGAGCATACCTGCCTAACGGCTGAGGTATGCTCTTTTGCATTAGCCCAAAAGCTTTTTATATTCTATTGCCGCGAATATAAGGGCGGCAACTCCGTAGCTCCAGTTTTTGCCCACGGGTACAGCCGTGTAGCCAAGCTTCGGGAAAATGGGCAGGGGAATGGTAGGCCCACTTATCTCGGGCATAAAAATTCCGTCCTCGGTCTCTTCAAGCGCATCAATGCAGGCATAGAATGCCTTGGTAGCAGGCTCAAGGAATTTTTCATCAAGATAACCTGCCCTTATGCCGTGAAGCCAGCCTGCGCTTATAAGCGCCGTGGCAGAAAGCTCGCGGTAGGAGCTTTTGTTAAGCAGGGTAGGGAAGGTGTAATCGGCGTTCATACAGTTAAGCAGGCTTTCGCTTGTTTTGCGGTAAAGCTCTATTATCTCGGGTGCATTTTCGTGCTCTGTTCCGATATTGTCAAGTATCATAGGAAAGGCGCATATCACCCATCCGTTTCCTCTTGCCCAGAAAAGATCCTTCGGGTATCTTTTACCGTTCTTTACCCAATAAGAGTGCGACCAAAGTCCGCTTTCTGCGTCAAGCATCATAGAAGCATACTGCCTCGGCTGCCTTGATGCAAATTCAAGCAGCTCCTCATCGCCCGTTTCCTTTGCATAAAGAGATGTAAAAACGCTGAACATCATAACGCTGTCTATCCAAACGCTTTTAGGGTAGATGCGCGATTTTTTACTGTTACCAAGGTGGTTAAGGCAGTCAAGGTAAAGCCTTGGCTCGTTACGTATGTAATCAAGCACCCTGTCTGTAAGCTCGGCGTATTCCTCTTTGCCGGTGCGCTTGTACATAGCGTACGTAATAAGACCGGGCGCGGCGGTGTCCGATTGATCAACCGCAGGGCTTTCCCCGTACCAATAGTCACAGTACTGTGTAAGAAAATCGGTATAAGCCGTAGTGCCGTTGGCTTTGTCAAGCTCGTCAAGTGCATAACCAAGCAGCGCCTCGCCCCACATCCATTTCATTTTAGGCTCGCGGCTACTTACCGTGTAATCGGCAAGCGCGCACGCCTTTTTATAGTAGCTCTCGTTATAAACCATCATCCGCTCCTTACTTAAGAGTTGCAACAAGCTCCTCGTATTCCTCGCGCTCATCGTCGGAAAGAGTGTCAAGCTTATTTTCTCTTGCTATTGCAAGATACTTTTGTATCTTCGCGTTGGCAGAGTGCGAGATAACGTATCTTTTTGCCATAATAAAGCCAAACACCATAAATATAATGCAGGTAAATGCCATAACGTACTTTATACCGTTTTGCGCTGCGGGAGTTTGCACGTCAAGATCCTTGTTATATCCGGTAAACTGAAGCACGGTTGAAAACAGGAATATTACAAGCGCCGAGCTGCTCTTGCGCGCAAAGGTCATAATAGCGCTGCCTGCACCGCTCTGCCTTTTTGAGGTAATAAGCTCGCCTGCATCTATCGCGTGGGGGAACATTATCCAGCTTGTAAGCTGTGCACCCGCAAAGCCAAGCGCGATAAAGAATACCGATACGTATGCCGCATAAAGATTTGAGCCAAAGACGGCAAATGCAACAAGCGCCAGCACCGATAAGGGCAAGCCGAAGCCGTATATCTTATTGATATCAACCGTCTTTATAAGCTTGTTAACAACAGGGAACGCGCAAAGCTGCACGGCAATAAAAATGCCGAGAAATACGGTAACGCTGCCCTTGGGATTGGTTACGTAGGTTGCAAACATTGCAACACCGGTAGAGAAAACGTCCATACAAAGTGCCTGACCGAGGTACATTCCCACAAGCTGTCTGAAGGGGCGTATCTTAAGGGGCTGCACAAGCTCTGCAACGTTAAGCTTTGCCTTTTGCTCGGGCACGTCAACTCTTTCTCTTACAAAGATTGCGCAAAGTATAACGGGCACGGCAAATAAAATACCAAAGCCAATGCCTACAACAAGATAAAGCGTTGTAAGATCAATTTTTCCTGCCTTGTATGCATCAAGCACAAGCGAGGGCATGAGTGTGCAAAGCGCCGTTCCTACGGTAGAAACAACAAGCCTTAAAACGTTAGCTCCGTCCCTCTCGCGGCTTACCTTGCTTATCTCGGCAGACATACTGCTGTAGGATACGTTGAACATTGTGGAAACGGTGTTGTAAAGAAGATAAGTAGCCGTGCAGTATATAAACTTCCAAGTCTGATCAAAGGATTCAATCGGCAGGAATATAAGTGCAAACGTTACTGCAAGAAGTGCACCGCTTATAAGTATATACGGGCGGCGTCGACCCATTTTCGATCTTGTATTATCGCCGATAATACCCATAAGCGGATCGCTTACGGCATCCCATATTTCGGATATCATCGTAACCGCACCCGCAAGAATGGGTTCAAGCCCGATAATGGTTGTAAGGAAGAAGAAATAAAGCACGCCTATCAGCGCCTGGCCTCCGCCTCCGTAAAGGTCAGCCATAGCAAAGAAGAACTTTTCTCCCCGTCTCATAGTAGTATTTTTCTCTGACATATATTATTCTCCGGCATTCAGTATAGTTTTAAGATTGCGGTAGCTTTTCTCTATGCTTTCGTAAGGTGTGTTTGTCTTTTGCTCTATAACAAGATATTCGCAGCAGGTCTTTGCGGCGGCATTTATAATGTGCCTGAAATCAAGCACGCCCTCCCCGATCTCACAGTTGCGCGCGCAAACGTCAAGCCCCTTTTTGTAAAGCTCCATATCGCGCAGGTGCACTCCGAGAAGTCTGCTTTCGAATTTTGCGATCTGCACGGCAGGATCGATTCCGCATTTCGCACTCCAGTACGTATCGTGCACAAATCTTATTTTTTCGGTAGATGCTATAAGCTCATCCATTCTCGTTTTGCCACTCTTAAGCCTTACGTACTCCCAGTTGTGGTGGTGATATGCAAGCGTAAGTCCGCGCGCCTCATATTTTTCATACGTACCGTCAAGGGTAGATATAAATCTGTAAAAACGGTCCTCACCGCCGAGAATGCACTCGAAGGGCAGCATTGATATAACAACGTTTTTGCAGCCGCTTATCTCGCAAAAGCGCGCCACCTTATCTATATCTCCAAACACGTACTTAGGCTTTACCTGCACCGAGCACACCTCAATACCGTATTCGTCCTTAAGCCTCTTTACCTCGTTTGCATTCTTTTCGTTAAAATCTATGCGCGCGATCTCGTATTTTTTGATACCAAGCTTTATTAAGGGCATATATGCGCCTTCAATGCTCTTTGCCTGAGCCTTACGCACGGTGTAGGTTTGTATTCCTATATTGCTTATCATTCTTCTCTCGTTGCCTCTTCAAAGTTAAGCGTAAGCTTTTTGCCCTCAAATGCGAATTCTATTATTTCTGCACCGCGCTCAATGCTGCCGTTAACGTATGCGCTCTCATATCTTGCATAGCTCGTGCTTACTCTCTCGCCGTTAAGATTAAAATACTCGGCATATTTTACGTCAAAGCACTTATCGCGCGTTGTATAATTTACCGTCATATCGGTGTAAGATACCTCGTTTGCAAGCACGCGGCTTATAAATGATGCAAAATCCGTATCTTCCTCGGCAGAGCTGAGCTCCGTTACCCACGCGTGGCTCGTTCCGCCCGTAAGGATCAGATCGTAGCGCAAATCTCCGCTTGCCTCTATTAGCTCGCGCACGTTATCCTTGATCTTGCTCATATCGGAGGCAATATCCTCTTCGCTAACGCCGTCCATATCGTTCTTAAATGCAAGCGTAGCATCCGCATCGGATGCGGCGTAGAGCATAATATAAGTCTCGCCCACTCTTCCAAAGATATATCCGCGATCCATATAGTCGGTATTTACCTCGTCAAAGAGTCCTACGGGGAAGTATGCGTGTGTGTACTCAACGATATGCGGCTCAAGCATTCCCGCCTTGTCGGGTATGGTGTATATCGATATATTAACGCTTTCATCCTGCACAGAGTAGGGAAGTCTGCCGTAGCCTACCCAGTACTGACCGCGTGAGCTGTTGCGCATGGGCTGCGCTGTGTAAACCGATACGTCACCCGATAAAATGCTTACGTTTACCTGATGCTGATCGGCATAATCCCCCGCAAAGTATTCCTGCGAGGTGCTCATAGAATAGTAATCGGTTTGGTATGTGTATACGTTTGCGCGCTGAATAGCCTTACCGTCTGTTGAGGGGTTAAGAAGACCGGAAAGGAAGCCAAGCGCTTTGGTAAGTGTAAGCGGCCAGAGATTAACAAGCTTGAAATCGTTTAAAAATTCGTTGTTGAAAAGCTTGTTCTCATTGAGATACTTAATGGAATTGTCGATAACCTCGGGGTTAGAGAATGCCTCCATACCCGTTTGCATCATTATCTGCCCAACGTCCTCTCCAACAAAGCCGTATTCCACAAGCTCCTCAAGCGTCAAGCCGTTGCTTGATTTAACGGTCTGCTTTTTTGCATCGTCGTTGAAGATAGCCTTTATAACCTCGGGTACCTCGTATATCGGCACACCGTCAACCTTTGCCTCATACATTCTTTTAAAGCAAACAAAGAAGCGGTTATCAACGGTAAGGTAATCCTCACCGTTTTCAAGCACAAGATTTATATACGGGCGCAGTCTGTTACCGGTATCGTCGCTTGACTTGTTGTCCATATACATTCTTCCGCTTGCGGATACGAAGGCATACTGCACGTTTCCGTTATCGTCCGTATATCTGTAGGACTGTGTTGCGATATCCGCAAAGATAAGGTCCATCACGATCTTCATTCTGTCAACCATAACGCTGTCCTCATCCGCGGCAAACTGAATGAAGTTTGCCATAGGTGCGATATCCTCGGGGTAATAATTGTTGGAGTAGTATTCGTTAAAGCCGTAATAATAGCGCTGGTACATCCAAGCATCTATCCTTACCTTCGCAAGCTCAACGTGCTCGCTTCCGCTCTTACCGTCGGCAAAGGTTGCATCGGGCCACTCGCGCCCTGCAAGGTATTCTGTAACGGCAAACAGTATCTGGTGGTTTTCGCTCCAATGGCACATACTGTCCACCCTGCCGTCATACTGATCCATCCAGTATTTAAATTCGGTAAGGCATCTTTTTATTTCAAGCTTATTCTCATCTGCAAGGCGGTACTCGTTTTCAAGATAAAATCTTATAAGACCGCAGGCGGTAAAGTCTGCGCAGTCCTCGCGCACGTCAATGCGCTCTATAGCACCCTCAAGGTTAGAGGAGATAAGTGCGGTGTTTTCAAAATATTCGTCGGGTAGCTCCGGGGATTCGTAAAGCATTTTTGTAAGCTTGCCGTCTCCGCCCTTCGTAAGCTGGGGCTCATAGGGCTTTACAAAAAGCATATTATATGCAAATTGTATTACGATACTGCCCACAAGGGCAATAAGCAGGAATAATGCGATCCTTGCAACCGTTTTTCTCATAAAAGCTCCTTTATGAAATATTTTATTTATATACGAGAACATATTACCACATAATCCCAAAATAGTCAACAAAAAAATGCTTTTTTCACGTATTTTCGTCTTTGCACCGCCCTCACGGCGCGGCGGTAAAACAAGATAAAACAGCGCAGAGAGAAATCATCCCTCTGCGCTGCGATTTATTTAATTAGATCAGTTCTTTTTCTTGGGCTTTCTGATACGGTTAAGCTGCTTGTTCATCTTAAGAAGCTCTTCCTTGGTAAAGGTGATATTCATCATACCAATCATGCTTGAAATACGGAGAATTGTAAAGCCGCCAAGCATCTGCATCATACCGTCGCCTGCGCCCTTAAGATCAACGTCAAAGCCGCCGCCCTTCTTTGCGCCGCCCTTCTTGTTTGCATCCATCTTCCTCTTAAGCTTAAGACCAACGCCAAGAAGCCAAAGCTTACCAAGCTTGGACTCCATAATATCAGAGATCTTATCGTTGATAGAGAAGCGTCCCTCGGGTGCATCAATGTCAAACCAGTTAAGAACCGCGCCCTTTTCAACAAGAACGTAGTCCATATTTCTTTCTTCAACCTTGCGGATCTTACCCTCGTCGGTAAGGTCGCCTGCCTTTGCAACGATGGTGCTCTCACCCTCGTTCTTAACCTCAAAGTAGAAGAAGTGATCCTCTGCGGTCTTCTTACCGATGCTCTCGCCGTTTACAAAGAGCTCAACCTCGGGAAGGTTGGAGTATACGGTAACCTTGGTTACGTCCTCAACTCTGTCGATATATCTCTTGG